>JBAXGL010000027.1:0-17553 GCA_037139375.1 Bacteroidales bacterium
TGAGTTCCGGAGTTGCCGTGACCGTTGAACTCGCCTTTGCCTTTACCGTAGCAGGTTTCTTTGCTGCAGTTTTTTTTGCAACCGTTTCAGTCTGAGTCATAATTGATCGTTTGGTTAATACCTGTTTCTCCGTTGAACAGCGAAAATATTCACCGAAAAAGGCTTACTGTTTTTATGAGCTGAATAAAAGAGATTGAATTTATGCTTTTAGAAAGACAATAGAAAATGGTTTTAAAAAACGTCACTCTTGCAGAGCATTTTCAGCCGCATCCCTGATCGTTTCCGAAAGAGTTGGGTGCGCATGAACCGTACTTGCAAGCAGTTCAGCCGTAACCTCAAGCCGGCGTGCCAGCGTGAGTTCTCCAATCAGCTCAACCGCTCCATGTCCCACAATATGCGCTCCGAGCAAGCGATTGTCTGCCGCATTAAAAACAAGCTTCACCAATCCCTCCAAATTACCGCATGCATTGGCCTTTCCGGAAGCGGCAAACATTGAACGGCCAACCTTGACGGTGTAGCCCCGCAATTTCGCATCCTTTTCGCTCCACCCTATGCTTGCAACTGAAGGATCGGCATAGACACATCGAGGAATCATACTCTCATCAATCGGCCGAGGCTCTTTACCCGCTATGGTGTCGATAGCAATGGCCGCTTCAGCCGAAGCCTTGTGGGCAAGCAGCATTCCCCCACGAACATCACCAATGGCAAAAATATGATTGACTGAGGTTCTGCAGGCACTGTCCGTCACCACAAAACCCCGTGCGCTCTCCACTCCGGCATGTTCCAGACCAAGGCCGTCGCAGTTGCCGGTTACACCAACGGCTACAAGGAGATAGTCAGCAACGACCAACTGCGGTTCTTCTCCTTCAATCGCAAGAAGCCCGCTCACCTGCTCTCCTGATACCATAACACCGTCCAGCTTTGACCCAGTGAAAACAGTAATACCTGCCTTCTGAAACGAACGCTTCAGCGCTTCAGAAATCTCTTCATCTTCAAGCGGCAAGAGCCGGGGCATCATCTCCACAATCGTCACTGCACTACCCGCCATGGCATAAAACCATGCCATTTCCACACCGATAGCTCCCCCTCCCAGCACAATCATGGAAGACGGAACCACCTTCAGGGCAAGCGCTTCGCGGCTGGAAATAATATACTTCCCGTCTTGTTCAAGCCCCGGCAGTTGACGTAAACGGGCTCCGGATGCAACAATAATATGGTTAGCGTGCAGCGTTTCAGCACACACTCCTTCACGGAAGATATCGAGCGTATGCGCGCCACTGAAACATGCCTCCCCCTGGATCACTTCAACCTGTGCCCGGCGCAACATGAAACCAATTCCTTTTGAAATTTTTTGCGCCACACTGCGGCTCCGTTTAACCGCTTCAAGAAGATCAATATCGGCGGAATGGACCTGGAGGCCATAAGGTGCCGCTTTTTTAAAAAGATCAAAAAGTTCCGCGCTCCTTAAAAGTGCTTTTGTTGGAATACAGCCCCAGTTCACGCAAACACCGCCAAGAGCTCCTTTTTCAATAAGGCAAACCTTCATGCCACCCTTCGCGGCCCGAAGTGCAGCCTCATAACCTCCTGGTCCGGAACCGATAACAGCAAGATCAACATGACGAACCAACCCCTTGGGCAACTGTTGCATGGAAGGCATAGAAGATATGATATGGTTTTGTTATACTGACCCCGTAAGTGTAATGCCGGATGTGTTCAAGTATCGCAAAATGCAAAATCAGCCACAAAAAAACGAATCCGCGCAAAAAGATGCGCTTTCTCTTGAGCCCAAAAAACTCACTCTGCAGGTCAGCCGAGTACAGTGCCCAATGCGCATCGACCAATACTTGACACGGCAGGTTGAAAACGCCACCCGCAACAAGGTTCAGGAAGCCATTGAGGAGGGACGGGTGCTGGTCAATGACAAGATCACAAAATCGAACTACCGCGTCAAATCTTGCGACATCATAGAGATGACCTTTCTGCGGCCACCGGCACCTGTGCTCGCAGCAGAAGATATCCCCATTGAGATTATTTACGAAGACGACGATCTGATGGTCATCAACAAAAAAGCTGGCATGGTTGTCCATCCGGCATTCGGCAACTGGACAGGAACACTGGCAAACGCCATTCTGCACCATATTGGCAAAAAGGCAGAAGAACTCGACAAAGCGGGACTCCGTCCTGGCATTGTACACCGACTCGACAAGAACACCTCGGGACTCATCATCATAGCAAAAAATCCGGTAGCACTACACCGCCTTGCCCGCCAGTTCGCTGAGCGAAAGGTAATAAAAATCTACAAAGCAATAGTATGGGGGGTTCCTGACCCACCTTCAGGGACCATAGCAACCAATATCGGGCGCTCAAAAAAAGACAGGAAGGTGATGGCAAACTTCCCCTTTGAAGGGGAGTACGGAAAAACTGCTATCACGGATTATACGGTTACAGAAAACCTTCACTGGTTTTCCCTGCTCTCGCTCAGGTTGCATACAGGAAGAACTCACCAGATAAGGGCACACCTGCAGCACCTCGGCCACCAGATACTTGGAGATGACACCTACGGGGGAGCCGCTTTGCGTACACTCCCTTTCAGCAAAAGTGAAAGCTTTGTAAAAAATCTCCTTGAGTTGCTGCCACGTCAGGCCCTTCACGCTGCAACCCTCTCGTTTCATCAACCCCTAAGCCATGAACCACTCTCCTTCACGGCTCCGCTCCCGGAAGATATGAGGCTTGCGCTTGAAAAAGTGCGCTCAACTCTAAGCCAGGCTTCTCTTTGAAAGCATCCAGAGAGAAGGAAAACCCAACTTCATAGCCTTGGTATTTGCATATATTGAAGGATAAAACTATTCTAATATAGATTTGTCGTTGCCTCTCAATGCGAAAAGGACGTTGAACAAAACCAGCATCGAAAAGAGACAAAGAGAGGCGCTTTGCAGAGCGCCTGTCAAGCACCATTCTACCGAACTAATTTCATATAGCATGAGATTTTCCATGAACATTCGGAACAAGTAAACAAGCAAACATGCCCTCCATCACTCGTGACCTCAAACCGGAGAAAAGAGTTTTTAATCAGCGAACGCCATTTACAAATTTGAGGTGTTTAATCTCAATTTGATCATGCACATATTTTAGACAAAAAAGATTAGGACAAAGGTACTGTACCTTGCCATTATATCGGTAATGGTATGATCAAAAAAAATAACTGGCAGTGGAATAATTAAAAGTAAAGCGATGAATGGCACCAGCAATGTCATTACTCATCAAAAAAAAGAAACTGACAATGGACAATAAAAATATTGAACAAATAAAAGTTCTGATACTTGACGATGAAATTGACTTTACAAATGAGATCAGTGATTATCTTCAAAATTCAGGATTTATTCCTTTTTCAGCAAATACACCTGAAGAGGGTTATCCCATATTAAGCAAAAACAATATCGATTTGCTTATTCTTGATGTGCGGCTACCTGGTACAAACGGTCTTGATATTTTAAAAAATGTCAAGACTCTTTATCCTGGCCTGGAAGTCATCATGGTCTCGGCACATGGAGATATGGATACGGTTATAGATTCAATAAGACTGGGCGCATTTGACTATTTACGTAAACCGATGAGATATATAGATATACAGATTGCCATTGAGCGGACACAAAAATATCTTCAAATGCAGCAAAAACTCGCCCGAGCTGAAGAAAAGTACTCATTGATATCGTCGGACATAGAGTCAAAAATAGGACGCCATTGTATCGGAAAAAGCAAACAGATTATTGAAATTTATGAACTTGCGAAAAAAGCATCACAATATCATGACATAAACGTACTGATAACCGGTGAAAGTGGAACAGGAAAAGAGATATTTGCAAGACTTATTCATTATATGAGCCCGCAAAAAGGAAATTATTTTGGGGCGATTAATTGCAGTGCAATCAGCGAGTCTTTGATTGAAAGCGAATTTTTTGGTCATAAGAAAGGATCATTTACCGGTGCGATATCAGATAAGAAAGGATTATTTGAAATATGCAATGAGGGAACACTATTTCTGGATGAAATCGCTGATATGCCATTTAATCTTCAGTCAAAAATATTACGTGCTATAGAAGAGCGGGCCATAACAAGAGTCGGTGATACAAAGCCAATACAGACAAAATTCAGGCTGATTGCTGCAACAAACTGTGATTTACAAAAAATGGTAGATGAAAAAAAATTCAGACTTGATCTGCTTCACAGACTGAATACTCTACATATACACATACCCCCTCTTCGTGAAAGAACAGAGGATATAGGTCCTCTTCTTATTGATTTCACAGAAGAGTTTTCGGATAAAATAAATAAACCAATAGAATATATTGCTGATGAAGTTTTCGAAACACTCGAAAAATACAGCTTCCCTGGAAATATAAGAGAATTGAGAAACCTCGCAGAAAGAGCAATAATACTTTCCAAAGGGAAATCGTTGGAGGTGACCGATTTTCCGTTACCTACTATTGGAAAAAGAATAGAACCAAGACAAATTGCGGTCAGGAATAATAAGACAAATGAGGCCGAAGAAATAAGGAAGGCACTTGAGGAGTGTGAATTTAATCAGGTTATCGCCGCAGAAATTCTTGGAATTAGTCGATATGCTCTTATAAGAAGAATGAAAAAATATAAAATTGACATTGAAAAAAAAGAAATTAACAAATAAGGCAAACAAAAACAAATGGAAAAGAAATATGACTCATTGAGGTAATTTATAACAAATCGCCCAAAGGACCGAGATTAAGGTTCAAGTCTTTATCGGTGAGATTAAATATTTTTTTCAACTCATCCATCTTATTTTCAAGTTTCATAAGAGTTTCTCCAAGGTTTTCGATTTGATCTTCAGTCAAGGAATCACCTTCAATTCTGCGCATTGCCTGTTTTTCCATTAACTTCCGAATCAACTCAACGAGTGTCAACACAAGTTTTGCAAGACCGGATTCAACATTTTCAGGCGTTGCATTTATTCTTCCTTGAGTGACGGAATTAATTTTTCCAAGCTCTTCTATAATTTCATTTGAAGACCCTGCATAAAACAATATCTTATCGTCATCCATATCTATTCAAGCTTAATTTGAGCAAAATTAAATGGCGGCCATGGTCCCGTCAAGATCACATTGTATTCCGGATAAATGGATTGAATATGCGCAACCAAAGAAAGAAGTTCGTCTTTGGCTGACCGATCAATCAAAAGCACAGCATCGACAATTAATGCTGGAGTTAATCTTTTATTAAAATCGACAAATTCAGTTATCTTTTTTAGATGTTGTGCAATAATGGACTCTATTTTTTCAAGGTATTTAATACGCTTGTCATCAACTATATGCTTTTGGTATTTTTTAAGCAAATATTTTTTTGATTCAGTATTCCCCTGCAGAATATCAGGAAAAGAATGCTGATTATCACCGCATTTTTCATTAAAGATATCAGAGTGGTGTTGATTCGAAAACAAGAGACGTAATGAATATTCTTCTTTATTCATTATTTTATTCAATACGTTACTAATCGACTCAGAATTTTTTTCCAATAAAACAATTACATCAGCATAGGATGTTAAAACTGAACCATACCTCATGGGAAGAATTGAATATTGAGTAAATATTTTCTCAACAATACCAGCATAAGCCAAAACTTCTTCCTGATAATCACCACACTTATTTGCTGCTCTAACCGAAACTATAGCTGTTAATTTATTGGCAGAAATAAATTCGAGCTCAACACCTGATCCTGATTGAGGAAAATCAATATATGAATCGGTATTTTTGATTTGTCTTGAGTCAAAAATAGCATAAACAATTACAGGCATACCCGACAGTGATAATATTATAATGATAATGACAATGTCAGTTGACAGCCTTTCTTTTTTCCATTGTTTCAACAGAACTCAACAATACTCTCAGACCAAGATATACCAGATCGATATCGGCTACTGAAATAACTATATCACCTGTAATAACTACCCCTTTTGTTAATACACGATCAAGAACATCAAGAATGGTTATTTCTTTGTTAATGTCATAGAGGTTTTCTTGCATATTAATTGGATAGCTTTATAAAAGAGTATGGAGGCCAAGGGCCTGTAATGTCCAGAATTAACCCAATATTTTCGTATTCAATAATCAATTTATCAGCTATCGTAATAAATTTATCAAAATTTTCCTTTTTTATTAAAAAAGTTACATTGATAATCATGTCGTCGTTGTGTCCTGATAATTCACCAGGAAGAATGGCATGCAAGCGATATTCTTCAGGAAACTCATTAAGTCGATTAAATACAAGCAGTGATAAATTATTGTATAATGCATTAATTTCTGTTCCAATAAGATCATTTTTTTTCTTTTTCAGAATATAGGCTTTACCAGGTGCGCTTTGCTTGATTTGAAGATCAATGTCAGAAATATTTTGGCTAAATACGCCTATATTTTCGATTATTTTGTCTTTATTGCAAAAAACCTTGACTGACCACTCCTCCTTGTTTCGAAGATGGTGCAATACATCCAAAAAATCATTTCTATAAGAACTGACAAAATCCATTAAACTCTCCTCTGAGTTATAGAGAGTACCAAAATTTAAAGGGATAACAGTATGCTTCTGCATGATGTCACCAATAACCTGGAGGTGCTTTCTGACATTGGTATCAAGCCAAGCCTCGTTTGAGATATTTTTTTTAATATTAGTTTCAGAATAATCGTTCTCTGAAACATATTTTATGGTCACATACAAACTGTCAACTTCAAAAATAAATATATTTTCTTCATGCCATGAATTTAAAATTAATGGCTTTTCGCTGGTAATACAATACAAATATATGAGTCTGTTCTTATCATTACCCATTGGTGCATTATTAAATCAATCAAACAATCAAATATTTTCCTGTTCAGATTCATCGTATGTTGAAAGCCGTGTGAATGACAATACCTCCAATTCAGAATCAACAACGACCGCATAAAATAATCGTATTTTTTTTGGTGGAAGGTTCATGGATTTCAAAAAAGAGTCATCTTCATATACCTCGGAAACAGTTTTCCATGTATCCCCTGATTTTTCTATACGAATGACGGTCACTTCTGTCGTCTTTATGTTTTCTTTCAGAAATTTAATTACAGCATTTCTTACAGTAATTATTTTACTCATAATACACTCCCGCTGTTAATATTACAAAAAAGAGACTGATTTATGATATTTTTATTCAAATACAATCCAGCTAAGCGCTCAACGACAAATTGTTCCGTAATGACGGGTCGGGTTGGCCTGATTTCTTCGCATTCAGCCTTGTTTTTACTTCGGAATCAATTCTTGTTGAGCGCTTATTTTATTGATTTTGCTTGTCCAACCTTATTCTTTCAAGTTTTTTGAGTAACTCATCCTCTTGCCTGTCATACTCTTCCTCATCAATTTCATCCAGCTCAAACCTGAGCTGAAGTGCCATTAGTCGTTCTTTTACTGTACCTTCATCTGATGTCTCTTTCTCTACTACATCATTGATTTTTTCAGCAATAAATATAAGACCGTTTAATGGCGCAAATAATATATCATCGATTATAAATATATCAGCCTCCTTTGGTATTAATCGAAAGATTGACAAAGTTATATGGCGGTAGCGTGCCTACGTATTTAAATGTCATAATATCACCATATTTCATATCAAGTCCATTGACAGCCTCATCAAACTCCGACTCTTTGACCTCCTTGATAAGAAAAGCTGCATTAAGAATCATAAGATTACCATAATTATCAGTGATCTTGATATCATCAGCAATTGGTTTTAATAGATCAAGAATCAGTTTTTTATAGTTATCAATTTCTTTCTTCAAAGCATCCTCAACCATTTCTCCTATCTTTACCCTTTGATAGTGAATTTTATCAGGTGGCTGGTTCAACAACTTGTCTCTAAGCGTTCTTATACTATCATATTTCTGAATAATATTTTCATAAATTTTCGATTCATCAGCAACAACTTTAAGCCCAAGCTCTTTCTTTCCCTTCATTTTATCAAGCAAATCATCAAGTCTGCGATAATCCTCAGTAAGGATACGAATTATGGCATCATCATTATCATGCGGGGAAATAGTAGAAAATCTTACCGGGAGAACATTAAAGCGCTTCATTACCTCTTCAAGCACTTTTTGATGGGCAATCATATTGGCCCGTCTTGCTTGATATTGAATATCCGGTGATGAGCTCACAACAGCACAAATATTTTTATAAGTAACTCCGTACACATGATCATTACGGCTGCCGATTCCAATAGGACCAAAATCAATTTTTTCGGAATTTCTTATTATTCCGTATATATATCTGCCCTCTTTTGCATTATCACTATCCATGTCGTAAATTATCTTTTTTTGATTTTAGAGTTCCCATTTTTCAGGAAGAATTCGCAAGTCTATAAAGTTAAAGATTGGTAGTGGTCCTGTATAATAAAAATCACTTCTCTCCTTGAATCTTTCTCCCAGATCCGTCATTACATTATCAAATTCTACTTCACGGCCTTTATTAAGTAAAAATGCGGTATTCATAAACATAGACTCTCCTGTTGTTTTGTTATGCTTATACGCGACAACAGTCTTGCGAAAAGTCGTTACCACTTCTTCAGCCTCAACTTCTTTCTTTTTTTGCAACGCCTCTTCTATTATATGGCCAGCCTCAACAATCAGTGTTTTTCGATTTTCTTCATCAATCGATTTTTCGATGTTACTTCTTAGTTTTTTCAGACCAGTATTTTCTTTATCAATCTCTTTATACCTATCAGCCATATTTCTCCATGAGGCTTTAAGATTATATTCAACCTTGTTTTCAAAGCGCTCAAGCAGTTCAGATAATTCGCTGTATCGTCTGTCAAGGAGATTCCTGATCTCATCAGGTGTTGCCGCTACAGTACCAAACCTGACAGGTATGACACTGTTAAATTGACTCATCACTACCTCAATTACTTTTTGATGAGCAAGAATATTTTCAGGATTTAATACAAAGTGATCCAAAGGGTGATCACTCACCACCATGCTTAATCCCTGAAATCCAATGGTACTTACCAAATCACCTCTTCCCCCTATTCCTATAGGGCCAAAATTGCACTCGTAACTTGTTGCAATTATACAATAGACATATTTACCATCCTTCTGCATATTATTTCTTTATTTTGACCAGGTATAAAGGTTCAACAGTTACCATATCAGGCGACTGTTTTATGGCATGTAAATACTCAAGCAATATTTTGTATGCATGGTTAATTTTTATAAACCCATCAGTACTATCTTGTGTACTTTCGCTGTTTTTGTCAGGGTGAGTTAATCCTGCGTTCATGCGATACGCTCTCTTAAGACTACCCTCTGTCAGAGACGCCTCAATGCCAAGCACTTCTTTGGCTTTTTCTATATCATCTTTATCAAGTACTTTACACTCAATAGTATAAAAACTATAGCATGGCAACGGCCCAACTATCTTAAAGTTCAACTGATCTGCATATTTTATGTCAAGCTGATCAATCAAATCCATATATAGATTTTTATTTTCTTTTTTAACAAGAAATGCAGAATTTACAGGCATCTCATCATTCATTGTCTCATGCTTTTTAACACCAAAACAATAAGGCATCAATGAATTAATCACATCGCTATTGACTTTATTGTTTTTGTCATCAATCTTTTTCTTGATCAATTTTCCAATATGTATACTATCGGCCTGTTCATACGTATCTTTTTTTGCTATCTCTTCCTTCAAAAGCCTGATTGCTGAGGTATCTGATATGCGTCTGATAAAATCGGGAAAATCATTCCAGACCGCGACTAAATCAAATTCCTCAACCGTACCGATAATTTTAAAGACATCATTTATAACAGCAAATCCAAGTTTCAATATTTTAATAACATCATTTCCTGAACTGACTATGGTGCCGAGTTGCACCGGAATAACTTCCGAGCATCCACTGCTCATCATCTTTTCAAGTTTTTTTTGATGATCAACAAGGAGATATGCAAGAGCCTCCCTGTCAAGATATTCAAGTTTTTCATCCCTTGTATCTGACACGATTGCAGAAATACCGCTATATTCTATCGAGTAGATTCCGGATTCAAGCATAATATCCCTAACAGCATCAAAACAATGAGTAGGAGCAAATCCGTATAAATAAATACCCTGCTTATTCATTACCTGCTAATTTAGTATATTTTCATTTTGAATGATGACGATCTTTATTGCCTCTTCAAAGTGTTTTTCCATAACAAGAATTTCTGCTGTATCGGAAGCCTCTTTATTA
Organism: Bacteroidales bacterium; assembly: GCA_037139375.1. Classification (GTDB taxonomy): domain Bacteria; phylum Bacteroidota; class Bacteroidia; order Bacteroidales; family UBA7332; genus CAXXIC01. The sequence continues at coordinate 10,274 of JBAXGL010000027.1, forward strand.
TCAATTATTTCGCGAATAGCGCACATTTTTGCCTTTTGACAAATAAACTGTATATCTGCCCCAGTCATACCTTCTGTTTTTCCAGCTAAAATACTCAAGCTCACACTAGCGCCCAGAGGCATATTTTTTGTATGGATTTTAAATATCTTCTCTCTGGTACTTAATTCAGGTAATGGAACTTCAAACATAAGATCAAATCTTCCCGAACGTAATAATGCGGGATCAATGATATCGATGCGATTTGTTGCAGCAAGCACTGTTACACCTTTCAACTCTTCAATACCATCCATTTCAGTAAGAAATTGACTGATAACTCGTTCAATTACACCGGATTCTGTGCCATCATTTCTCCTCCGTGGTGTAAGACTGTCTATTTCATCAAGGAAAAGGATAGTCGGCGCTGATTGTTTGGCAAGTCTGAAGAGCTCCCGTACTCCTTTTTCAGATTCACCAATAAAACGACTGAGTAGTTGCGGCCCCTTGACAGAAATAAAATTCACCCCACTCTCACTGGCAAGTGCTTTTGCAAGGTAAGTCTTTCCAGTTCCAGGCTTTCCGTACAATATTATCCCTTTAGGAGGTTTGGTATCTGTTTTTTTAAAGAGTTCTGCATATTTTACCGGCCACTCCACACTCTCCTTTAAAGCCTGCTTGATCTCTTCAAGCCCACCGACATCTTCCCACTTGACATCAGGTACTTCTACAAATACTTCACGGATGGCAGAGGGTTCAACCTCCTTCATTGCATCAAGAAAATTATCCATCGTGACCTCTAATTGCATCAAAAGCTCGTAAGGAATCTCAGATAATTCAAAATTAATTTGTGGAAGAATTTTTCTTAACGCCGTCATGGCCGCCTCCCGTGCAAGGGCTTCAAGATCAGCTCCGACAAAACCATGAGTAATCTCGGCAATTTTAGCCATATCCACATCTTCTGACAAAGGAATTCCCCTTGTATGGATATGAAGAATTTCAAGCCGTCCTTTCTTATCAGGAATGGAAATAGATAGTTCACGATCAAAACGACCAGGTCTTCTCAAGGCTGGATCAATAGAATTTGGTATATTTGTTGCGCCAATGACAATTACCTTGCCTCTTGACTCCAATCCATCCATCAACGATAAAAGCTGTGCAACGACCCTCTTCTCCACCTGTTTTTCGCCACCCATATCCTCCCTTTTGGGAGCGATTGCATCTATTTCATCAATAAAAATAATTGATGGTGCATGCGACTGGGCTTCAGCAAATATATTGCGCACCCTTGCTTCACTTTCACCATAATACTTGCCCATAATTTCAGGGCCTGATATATTGATAAAATATGCATCCGTCTCCTGAGCCACCGCTCTTACAATAAGTGTTTTACCAGTACCAGGAGGGCCATAGAGAAAAACACCTTTTGGAGGTTCAACTCCAAGCCGTTCAAATATTTCAGGGTATTTAAGGGGCAGTTCAATCATTTCACGTATTCGTTGAACCTGATTACCAAGCCCCCCTATATCTTCATACGTGACCTTATTGGATTTTACTTCATTTTGTTTGGTCAACTCAAGCTGAATTGATGTATCCGGATGGATAAGAACCACTCCATCAGGCGTCGTCGATGTTATGGTGTAGTATATTGAACCTGATCCAAAAAGAGTCGCCTTGATTTTATCACCCTTGGTAACAGGCAAACCATTGATAAGCGATCCTATATATTTTGCATCATCGGCTTTTATCAGTGAACTTGACTTTGTTACCGGTTTAAGCTTGATTTTTGTGGCTTGACGGAAGGTGACTTTATTGATCAACACTTTTTCATCGATACCAACGCCAGCATTCTCCCTGGTGATACCGTCAATCTGTATGATCCCCTTGTCTCTGTCATCCGGATAGGACGGAAGTATTTTGACCGGAGTAGAGCGCTTTCCTCCTATCATAACAATGTCACCAGAATCCAATCCAGTGCGAGCCATATCATGAGGATCAATCCTTGCAATTGCACGTCCTACATCCTTGACAATAGCTTCTTTTACCTTGAGTACCAACTCATCATTACTCATTTTACCTCTCTTTTTAGCTCTTTATGTTCATCAAAGAGCACCTGCATTAACATCTTCAAAGCCGTCATCCCCTTGATTTCATCAGGAAAAAGAGGAACAATTACTACTTGTAAATCTTTAAACAAATCATGAACCTTATCAATATACTTCCGTTGAGCGGCCTTTCTTTGCCGGCAAAACCCGGATTCGTCTGACTCCATGACATTATTGAGAATCAATTGGTGTGTTGAAATCCTGAAGTTCCTGAGTTCCTTTAAAAGCCTGTGCGTTTCCATAATAGCCATGTCCTCAGGAATACAGACCGGAATAAATTCGCATTTCTCACTATTACCCAAGAGAGAGGCTATACGTTTGACCGTCTTTTTCAAATTAAGCAACATAACATCTGCTTCATCATCCTTGTATTCACCAGAAAAAGACTCGATCATATAACGATACTTCCACCTCATTTTTGCAGCCATCTTGATCCACTCATCCAAAAGTACCGGAGAGGACAAAAGACGCAGTGCATGTCCGGTTGGAGCCGTATCTACCACATATTTTTCATAATTATTCTCTTCAATCAGGTCGATAATGGTTTTGAAGCTCATAACCTCATCAATACCAGGTATTGAGAGACTCATCATTTGCTGAATATCTTCGTCATCAAAATTTGTGGATGTATCAAAGAGTTTAATAAGTTCAGCTTCATGCTCTTTTTTAAAATCCTGAAATGCTTTATCGGCAGAAATCTCTATAGCGGTGAGGTTGGCAACGTTTCGAACAGGTTGAAGTCTGAACCCAATCTCTTGTTCGAGACTGTCAGAAATCGAGTGCGCAGGATCTGTTGAAATTACCAGTGTCTTGAATTTTCGGGCCAACCCTACAGCGCAAGCTACAGCACAACTGGTCTTGCCAACTCCACCCTTACCGCCGAATATAACCATCTTAAGGTCTTTGCACTCCAAACCTGTCAGCGGCATTGTATCATTTTTTAATTCTTATTTCAAGGATGCCGTTTATGTATTTTTGTTTAATCGAACTCATATCAGATTTAATCGGCAATAACAATTCCTTTCGGTAACTCTTTTTCATACTTTTCGTCGATATCTCAAGAATATCATCCTTAAGATCAATAATAATATCCAACTCTTCAATGCCAGGCATTTCTGCGATTATGACAACTTCATCATCCTCATCAAACACATCGGTTATCGGCTCACGTTCCTCGTTGACCCTGGGGCCTTGAGCAGTTTTGACTATGTTTCCGAATGTCTCAACTTTTGGAGAACCACCGACTGCTGATTTAATGGTAAATCCATAAACGCCTTTCATTCCTTTTTTCAATTGATCAAAATTGAGCTCTCCTTCGCGACTTACCGCACCAGTTTGCTCAAGCTTACCTGCTAAATCAACCAATTTTTCAATTCCCTTAAAAAGACCGCCCAAGCCAAGAAAATCGAACTCGGATTCTGACTCCCCTTTTCTGTTACTATCTTTTTCATATTTCATGGTACACTCCGCCTATGTTATCTTTGTTATCGCTTCCAGTTTCTCTATACGCTGCTGTAAATCGTCCTGTAAAATCTGCTGTTCTTTGTCTTTTGCTTTCGTAGAAAGATATGGATCTTCCTGCCACCAGTTTATACCCATCTCCATGGCCTTATCAACCGATGCAATCAAAAGCCTTATCTTGATGGTCAACAAATCTATATCGGCAATCTGTATCTTAATATCTCCTGCAATTACAATACCTTTATCAAGCACCCTTTCGAGTATGTCAGCAAGACCTGTCGCATTAACAGCATGTTTTAATTCTGCCATGGTACAATAAATTTAGTACTCTATTTGGATAGTTGTAAATCCAGGTTCCGAGTTTACCTCGCCATAATGGCGATTATTCTGATGATGAAGCAAATGAGAACTATGCTCATAAATATTCTCAATAATTCTTAACCTGTTCTGGACGTAATCAAGCCGGCATAATATTTTTGACTCTTCAGCCATTAACCGCTGCTTCTCCTTTTCAAGCATATACAACTCAAGAAAATCAGCGGTATCATTTTTCTTTATAGATGCCTTGGTAACGGTATGGAGAGTCTTGATATGACTGACACCCCTTTTAGGATTTATGATCGGCATAATATCTCTTTTGATTGCGTTTTCTATAACTATGAGTACAAGTCAATAAGCTCATTTACAATACCACGTACTCTCTCCTGATTTGTTTTGGATCCTACCCTGCTCGTCTCCGACGTCAAAATATCCTGACAGACTTTTTTAAACATGTCGTTTGACTTGTCCGGCCTTGCTCCAAGAACATTCAACGTCTTGGCGATCATGATCGAACCCCGGATTGTAGGGTCAAACTCGGTTTTTCCCGATTCACGCAACCCGCGGACAATTTTAACAATTTTTTCGGCATCATCAAGTGACATTCCTGATTTTGCATGAGTGATCATAAGCTCCGTCTCATAATCAAAATAATCAAGATCCATAGTAACCATTCTGTCACGCAGAGCATCCTGGGTTCTGTTTACACCAGCATACTCCTCTGGATTCGAGGTAAATATCGCCCTGAATTCGGGATGGACCTTCATGTAATACTCTTCTTCATTTGATGAAGAGGTGCTCAACATTTTTTCCTGAAGAATAGGAAGAAGAATATTGTTTGCTTCAGGACGCGAACGGGTAAATTCGTCATACACCAAGGTAAACCCTTTCTTGATTGCAATGGTAAGTCGATTGTTTACCCACTGTTTGGTCATATCCTCTTCATATTTGTGAACAGAATGGATAAAATTGTCATCAAGCCTTCTGTATTTATAACCCTGCTCACTTCCAATAAGATCAGATGTTTTGTATTCTGAATCACCATGAATAATGACAACCGGTCTACCGATCTGGCTTGCGAGATGCAACGCAACAGTCGTTTTCCCGGTACCAGAGGGGCCCCTGAAATGAACGGGAAAGCCCGCTTTCATGTAGGTCAGACCACGGTTGGTTATATCCCTGATGTAGTCTGTCTCGACAAAATTTGGCATGGGCTTCGGCTCAAGCACTGTATTCATCTCATTATCATTTCCTTGGCGACGCATAGTTACAGGCTATTTGAATTTTTATTGGACCAATTTACTTAAAATCAACAGCTCAAAAACAGTAAAGCAAGATAAGGATTTTTGTCTAAAAACCCTTATCTTGCTTTAAATTTGTTATTTACTTAACGTTCTTCTTCACCGGGTAGTACAGATTTTCTACCTTTGAAACTTTCCCTGCATCCAGCAGACATTTTGCAGCAAAACCAATCTTCATCCTGGTTTCATGTAAAGGCTCTTCCATATCAGAAACCTTGACACCTTCATGATGACTATTGATGTACTGGAAAATTTTGTCTTCCAATGTGATTTCATCGTGTACTGCTGGCGGCTCAATAGTGACAACCGGTGCCTTTTCCTCAAAAACAGGCAACGCTTTAATAACTACAGGAGCCGGGTCAGCTTTTACTTCCGGTTTTTCAACCGCTTTTTCCTCTCTTTTTGGAGCCGCAACCTCATCTCCACTCCTGATCGCCGCTATCTCTTGCTGCATTTTCCTCCAATGCTCAGCTCCCTGTGACCTGTCTTTGGAATAACTGCCAAGCAGGCTCGACGTGGATTTTCTCAACTCTGCAACTTCACTGCTGATCCGGTCAAACAACGCGTTATACTCCTTCAGCCTGTCTGCCTCACCATTGTTTAAATCATTTCTCAGCTCACGGGCAGCATTGAGATTTTCGTTACTGATCTCTGCAATTCTTCCCTGAATACTCTTCAGTAATGCATGAGTATACTCAAATCGTTCATTTCTTGTTTTGCTCAGCTCTGCCCTGAGTTCCTCCGTCATCTCTTTATGTTCACTGCCAAACTTTTCAAGCATTTCGTTTGTATAATTGAAAATACTTGATACTTCATCACTTATTTTCCCAATATACATCTCATACTCCGCCATTCTCGACTGCTCATTCTGTGCGCGTAACTTATTTTCTTCAGAGAAAAACTTGTCCAAATCACTTGCCAGCACCTTTCTTGCCTTGGAGAACTCTTTGATCAATGCGTTCGTTGACGACTTTGAACCCTTAACGTCCTTTTCGATGCCTTTAATATCTTTCTGTATGGAGCCAATCAACTGTCCATATTTGCTTATCCGCTCTTTTTCACCCGCGGCAAGATTACTCTTTAATTCAGCAGCATTCGCACTCAAGGTCGCTGCTGTATTTTCCTGCTCATAACGATACTGTTGCAGCTTTTTTTCAACATTGTCGACAAGTTCCTGATTATCTCTGACGCGCCCCTTAAATGAAGAAAGCATCTCTTCACTCAAGCTTTTCATTTCATTAGCCAGTCCCATCTTGCTCTCCGTTTTTGGTTAAGTATTACGAATAGTCTTATTTGCTTATAATATATTTAGCATTTTTGATATCCCTGATACTGATATTATCGCCTTTTTCAAGTAATGATTCAAGATATGCCATTACTTTTTTATGCATTTCCTGAAAATCTGTCAATATTTTTATAACCGTCTCTTTTCTTTTTTCCTGTATCTCAGCAATTTGAGCCAGCTCTTCTTTCAGCAAGGCATTTTTATCTGGAGAATCCGCTGCACAATAATCAGAAATATTTACTATGATATTTTTTAGCGACTGGGTAAACTCTTTCTGATCCTCTATAAAAGCAATAAAATGGTTTTTTGCATTGCGCTCTTTTTCATCAAGCAAACTATAGATATCACTCATTATGATATTATAATCTTTTTTTCGCAACGACTCTTTTTTTGCCAGCGCTTCACAAAGTTTTGAATTTACATCATTCCGCCTCTCCTTCAGATATTCCAGTGAATGCTCAACACTGTCAATCAGAAAATGACACGACTCTTTAATATTCTCGGAACTCTGAAACGCATTCTGAATTTTTTTTATCCTGATATCTTCTGAGTCACTGATATCTTCAGAAACAACACTTTCCACATCTATCTCTTCTCTGATATCCATCTCGACCTCATGTTATATGCAGTTAAACCCCATCAATACCAACCCGTCAATATGCTTCATCACCCAACTCTTTTCTTCGTTTTTGTTGTATATATAAGTTCTTGGTAAATCATGCTCACAAGACATTATTGCCGGAGGACGCTTTAGCAAGAACAATCATTCAACTGCCAGCACCCTTATGCTGCCTTTGCAGTCAGGCCGATTGCTTCAGCATATTTCAGGTAGGTCTC
>JBAXGL010000028.1:0-17409 GCA_037139375.1 Bacteroidales bacterium
AATCTCTTTTCTCGTGCTGTGAAAAAACGCAAATCTCGCTTGAGCGATAAAGCGTTGCTTCCTAAATTGGATGAAGAGTATGAAGTAAAATTGAATGCCTTAAAAGAGATTTTGGCTGAAAAACTAATGATCTTGACCAATGGTAAAATTTCACAAGGTGTGAAAGATTATTTAGGTGCTGAAATCATTGCAAAGGGAGCTAAATTCACCCCAAAAAATCTTATAGAACTCGATTATTTCTCTATTCAAGTAGGAAAGTGGACTGCTGATGCGTCGAAAAACGATCAGATCAAAGCAGTTATCATGAACTACTTGCGTAAATATAAAGAGATTGATGCTGAATTGAAACGTAAGAAATTCGATATAACTATCGGAGATGAACTGCCAGCTGGTATTATCCAATTAGCAAAAGTTTATGTAGCAAAAAAACGTAAAATTTGTGTTGGTGATAAAATGGCGGGTCGTCATGGTAACAAAGGTATCGTTTCAAGAATCGTGCGTAAAGAAGATATGCCATTTCTCGAAGATGGAACTCCTGTAGATATCGTGTTGAACCCACTTGGTGTACCTTCACGTATGAACTTGGGTCAGATATTTGAAACCGTTCTCGGTTGGGCAGGTGTGACTTTAGACGAGAAATTTGCTACTCCAATTTTCGATGGTGCTAAGATTGAGCAATTGAATGAATGGACAGACAAAGCAGGAATACCACGTAATGGTAAAACTTACCTTTATGATGGTGGAACTGGTGAGCGTTTTGACCAACCTGCTACAGTAGGTGTCATTTATATGTTGAAACTAGGTCACATGGTCGAAGATAAAATGCACGCTCGTTCCATCGGACCATATTCATTGATTACACAACAACCATTGGGTGGTAAAGCTCAATTCGGTGGTCAGCGTTTCGGTGAGATGGAGGTTTGGGCACTCGAGGCATTTGGTGCTGCACACATTCTTCAAGAGATTCTCACCATTAAATCTGATGACGTGGTTGGTCGTTCCAAAGCATACGAGGCCATCGTTAAGGGCGATCCACTTCCAACACCAGGTATTCCTGAGTCGTTGAACGTGTTATTGCATGAATTGAGAGGACTTGGTCTCAGCGTTACATTGGATTAATAATATTTTTACTGATTTCTGAATATATAGTTCAGAGATCAGTATTTTATACAGAATTTTACCTCTTTATAAATAGAAAATATGGCATTTAGAAAAGAAAATAAGATAAAGAGTAATTTCAGTAAAATCTCTATCGGGTTAGCTTCTCCTGAAGAAATTCTCGAAGGATCAAGCGGAGAGGTACTGAAACCGGAAACAATCAACTATCGTACTTATAAACCAGAACGTGATGGTTTGTTTTGTGAGCGAATATTTGGTCCTGTAAAAGATTACGAATGCCACTGCGGAAAATACAAACGTATCCGTTACAAAGGAATTGTATGTGACCGTTGTGGGGTAGAGGTGACAGAGAAAAAAGTGCGTCGCGAAAGAATGGGCCATATTCAATTGGTTGTTCCTGTTGCGCACATTTGGTATTTCCGTTCATTGCCAAATAAAATTGGTTACCTTCTTGGAATTCCAACCAAAAAGCTTGATTCTATTATTTATTACGAAAGATATGTCGTAGTGCAAGCTGGTGTCAAAGCAGAAGATGGAATTGAGTATCAACAACTTTTGTCGGAAGAAGAGTACCTCGATATTCTCGATGCGCTTCCAAAAGAAAACCAATTGTTGGACGAAACAGATCCTAACAAATTTATTGCAAGAATGGGTGCTGAAGCTATCATTGATATGCTTTCCCGTTTGGATTTAGATACATTGTCTTTTGATTTACGTCACAGAGCCAGTACAGATGGTTCTCAACAACGTAAAACTGAAGCATTGAAACGTCTTCAAGTTGTTGAATCATTCCGTGCTTCTAAACTCAGAAACAAACCTGAGTGGATGGTGCTTCGCGTGGTTCCAGTTATCCCACCAGAACTTCGCCCGTTGGTGCCACTTGATGGCGGTCGTTTTGCAACTTCCGATTTGAATGACTTATACCGTCGTGTGATTATACGTAACAATCGCTTAAAACGATTAATCGAAATCAAAGCACCGGAAGTGATTCTCCGTAACGAAAAACGTATGCTTCAAGAAGCTGTTGATTCGTTGTTGGATAACTCACGTAAGTCAAGCGCAGTAAAAACTGATGCTAACCGTCCATTGAAATCGTTGTCTGACAGTTTGAAAGGTAAACAAGGTCGTTTCCGTCAAAACTTGTTGGGTAAACGTGTGGATTATTCGGCTCGTTCGGTAATTGTCGTTGGACCAGAATTGAAAATGCACGAGTGCGGTTTGCCTAAAGATATGGCAGCAGAGCTCTTCAAACCATTTGTTATTCGTAAACTGATTGAGCGCGGAATCGTTAAGACCGTAAAATCAGCGAAGAAAATCGTAGATCGCAAAGATTCAGTGGTTTGGGACATTTTGGAACACGTGATGAAAGGTCATCCGGTGTTACTCAACCGTGCACCAACGCTTCACCGACTTGGTATTCAGTCGTTCCAACCAAAAATGATTGAAGGAAAAGCGATACAGTTGCATCCACTTTCGTGTACGGCGTTCAATGCCGACTTCGATGGTGACCAAATGGCTGTTCACTTACCATTGAGCAACGAAGCTGTACTCGAAGCTCAAATGTTGATGCTTGCATCTCATAACATCCTTAACCCTGCCAACGGAGCTCCTATCACGGTGCCTTCTCAGGATATGGTTTTGGGTCTATACTATATTTCAAAATTGCGTACAGGAGACAAGGGAGAAGGTCTTACTTTCTTCGGTCCAGAAGAAGCAGTAATTGCTTACAACGAAGGCAAAGTTACGATTCACGCAAAAGTAAAAGTTGTAGTTGATGACTTAGATGAAAATGGAAATATCGTAAAAATGCTTCGCGAAACTTCGGTTGGACGAGTTATGGTAAACGAATTTGTTCCAAAAGAAGTTGGTTATATTAACGAAATTCTATCTAAGAAATCATTACGTGATATCATTGGTAATGTAATTAAGATTTGTGGTGTATCTCGCACAGCAAACTTCTTGGATGATATCAAAGATTTAGGATATAAAATGGCGTTCAAGGGCGGTTTGTCTTTCAATCTTGCGGATGTAATCATTCCACCAGAAAAAGAGGCATTAGTTCAAGAAGGATACGATGAAGTTGAACAGATTTTAGGAAACTATAATATGGGATTCATCACCAACAACGAACGTTACAATCAGATTATTGATACTTGGACACACGTCAACTCTAAACTGTCGAACATCTTGATGAAGCAATTAGCTTCTGATAATCAAGGTTTCAACTCGGTGTATATGATGCTTGACTCAGGTGCTCGTGGATCGAAAGAGCAGATTCGTCAGCTCTCAGGTATGCGGGGTTTGATGGCAAAACCACAAAAATCAGGTGCTACTGGCGGTCAGATTATTGAGAATCCAATCTTGTCTAACTTTAAAGAAGGTCTATCGGTGTTAGAGTACTTTATCTCTACTCACGGTGCTCGTAAAGGTTTGGCTGATACGGCTTTGAAAACGGCAGATGCGGGTTATTTGACTCGACGTTTGGTAGATGTTTCGCAAGACGTTATTATTCAAGAAGAAGATTGCGGTACTTTGCGTGGTTTGACTTGTATGGAATTGAAAAACAATGAAGAGGTAATTGCTTCGTTGTTTGAGAGAATCCTTGGTCGTGTTTCTGTTCACGATATTCAACATCCTTTGACGGGTGAAGTGTTGGTGGAATCAGGAGAAGAAATCACGGAAGATATTGCTAAAAAAATAGAAGATTCACCAATCGAGCGTGTTGAGATTCGTTCAGTGTTGACTTGTGAATCTAAAAAAGGAGTTTGCTCTAAATGTTATGGTCGTAACTTGGCAACAGGTAAATTGGTTCAAAAAGGTGAAGCTGTTGGTGTTATTGCTGCACAGTCAATCGGTGAGCCAGGTACACAGTTGACACTTCGTACGTTCCACGTTGGGGGTATTGCTTCGAATATTGCTGCCGTTTCGAGTGTTAAATCTCGTTACGATGGTATTCTCGAAATTGATGAACTTCGCACAGTTGATTCGGTTGACGAAACAGGCAAAACTGTTATGGTTGTGGTTGGTCGTTTGGCAGAAATGCGTGTGATTGACCCGAATACCAAAATTGTACTGAATGCTCAGAATATTCCTTACGGTTCGAAACTCTATTTTAATAGTGGAGATTCAATCAAGAAAGGCGAAATGATTTGCGAATGGGATCCATTTAATGCCGTTATTGTTTCTGAGGTTACGGGTCGTATTCAGTTAGATAGCGTTATTGAAAACGTTACTTATAAAGTTGAATCGGATGAGCAAACAGGTCTTCGCGAAAAAATCATCATCGAATCTAAAGAGAAAACAAAAGTTCCTGCAGCTTTGATTGTTGACGAAAACGGAGATATTATCAGAACATACAACTTACCAGTGGGAGCCCACTTGATGAAAGATGAAGGCGACACCATTAAATCGGGTGAGTTGTTTGTAAAAATTCCACGTGCAGTTGGTAAAACTGGTGATATCACGGGAGGTCTTCCACGTGTGACCGAGCTGTTCGAAGCTCGTAATCCATCTAATCCTGCTGTTGTGGCTGAAATTGATGGAGAAGTTAACTTCGGTAAAGTGAAACGTGGAAATCGTGAACTTTCTATCACTTCTAAAACAGGTGAAATAAAGAAATACTTGGTTTCTCTTTCAAAACAAATATTGGTTCAGGAAAACGATTATGTTCGTTCAGGCACGCCTCTTTCTGATGGTGCTGTCACTCCGTCTGATATTTTAGCTATTAAAGGGCCAACTGCAGTTCAAGAATATATTGTAAATGAAGTGCAAGATGTTTACCGTCTACAAGGCGTGAAGATAAACGACAAACATTTTGAAGTTATTGTTCGTCAGATGATGCGTAAAGTCGAAATTGTTGATCCGGGTGATACTCGTTTCTTAGAACAACAAATTGTTGACAAACACGACTTTATGGATGAAAATGATCGTATTTGGGGAAAGAAAGTTATCCTTGAAGCTGGTGATTCTCAAACTTTGAAACCAGGTCAAATTATCACTCCTCGTAAACTTCGTGACGAAAACAGCTTGTTGAAACGTCGAGATTTAAAGATTGTTGAAGTTCGCGATGCAGTTCCTGCTACATCTAACCAGATTTTGCAAGGTATCACACGTGCTGCACTTCAAACACAAAGCTTTATGTCGGCGGCATCGTTCCAAGAAACTACAAAAGTTTTGAACGAAGCAGCTATCAATGGCAAAATCGACCGCTTAGAAGGACTGAAAGAAAATGTAATCTGCGGACACTTAATTCCTGCGGGAACTGGGCAACGCGAATTTGAAAAATTGATTGTAGGTTCGAAAGATGAGTTTGATAAAGTTTTCGCAGCTCGTAAATCTGTTTTAGATTTTGAATAAAGCTATATTTTGAAAAAAGAGGCTGCTATAAAGTAGCCTCTTTTTTTTGTTAAATAATGTATTTGGGGTCTATTTTTATTAATTTATTTGTTTTTTTGCATCAAAATTTGGGTAACCACGTTTTAATATATTTTATCTATGCCGCATCACTTTACAACGTCTTGTCCAGTATGTAATCATAGGAAGTTTAACGCATTTCTTACGTGTACAGATTTCTATGCGACAAGTGAAACTTTTGATATAAAGCGGTGTGTTAATTGCGATTTTTTGTTTACACAAAACTTTCCATCAGAGTCTATAATAGGAAAATATTACGAAGTTCAGGATTATATATCACATAGCGATACCAAAAAAGGAATTGTGAACTATCTTTACCACTTAGCACGGCGCTATATGCTGAAAAGAAAGGCGAACTTTGTGGAAAAAGTATGTGGTTCCAAGGAAGGTTCTTTACTCGATTTTGGCTGTGGAACGGGCTATTTTCTTTATACAATGCACAAACGTGGTTGGAAATCCATCGGTGTAGAAAAAAGCTCAAAAGGTCGAGAATTTGCTATTCGAGAATTTGGCTTACAAGTGAATGATACCTCTTTTTTGTCATCTATTGCTGACGAAAGTTGCGAAGTCGTTACGTTGTGGCATGTGTTGGAGCATATCGAAGATTTAGAGGGGTTGTTAACGCAATTAAAAAGAGTGTTGAAGCCAAATGGTACATTGATATTGGCACTGCCAAATTCTGCTTCTTACGACGCGAATCACTACCGTGAATATTGGGCTGCATATGATGTCCCAAGGCATTTATGGCATTTTACAACTAAAACCATTTCGCTCTTGTGTGAAAAAAATAAATTGGAGGTGGTGTGTCAGAAAGGAATGCCGCTTGATGCTTTTTATATTTCTATATTGAGTGAAAAAAACAAAGATTCTAAATTCGCCTTTTTGCGTGGTATATATATCGGATTTTTAGCATATTTTGCTTCAAGAAAAGATATTTCGAAGCAAAGTTCTGTGATTTACGTTCTAAAAAAATGATTTTTAATGTCCAATAAAAATAATTTCAAATCTTCTTCTTTTTTTGGTGCCAGATTGACCGCAATTATCAGCAGTTCTCTTGTCCTTTTTTTGGTTGGGATTTTAGTGATGATGAGTTTGGTTACCAATCAGTTGTCATCTTATGTTAAAGAGAATATAGGGTTGTCGGTGGTTTTGACTGATAAAGCATCGGATAAGGATTTGCATCTTTTAGCCAAAAACTTAGAAGCAGAGCCTTTTGTGAAATCGAGTGAAATGTATACAAAACAGCGAGCTTTGAAGGAATTGGCTGATGAATTAGGTGAGAATCCAAAAAAGTTTCTTGGGTCTATTCCTCTTATGGCTTCAATTGATGTTAAACTTAAGTCGGAATATGCAAATAACGACAGTATCAATAAAATTGAAAAACAACTTCGTTCAAATAAATTGATTAGGGAGGTATTGTATCGTAAGGATTTGATTCAAATGGTCAACGATAATATGAACCATATTAGTTTTGTTTTACTTATTATCACAATTCTAATGATGCTCATTTCGTTTGTTGTTTTGAATAATACCATTCGTCTTCATATTTATTCCAAACGGTTTATTTTACAAACCATGAAATTAGTTGGAGCTACCCATGGATTCATTCGTAGACCTTTCATTGTGAGTAATATTTACAACGGTATATTGGCGGCTTTTATCGCTATTGGTTTAATAAGTGGGTTGCTTTATTATTTGGTTAATCAAATTGAGGATTTAACTCCATTAATCAATGTACAATCATTACTAATTACATTTGGGTCCATTTTTGTTTTGGGTATTATATTGTCGGTGGCTTGCACCTTCTTTTCTTTAAATCGTTATTTACGAATGAAAAACGATAGTCTTTATTCTGCATAAATAATTAAATATAAACAACTGTATGGAAGAGAAAAATTTTGCTTTTGGAAGAATGAATTATATCATTATTGCGGCTTCAGTGTTGCTCATTGTTATAGGATTTGCTTTGATGACAGGTAGTGGTACAACTGAGCAAGGTGGTTACAATCCCGACATATTTAGTAAAACCCGAATTGTCGTTGCACCATTTATTGTTTTTGTTGGTTTTATATCAGTAATCGTAGGTATTCTTTACAAAAAAAAGGAGAATTAAGGAATGGATTTATTGCAAACAATCCTTATTGCGATAGTAGAAGGATTAACTGAGTATTTACCGGTTTCATCCACCGGTCATATGATTATAGCTGAGAAGATTTTAAATGTGCCTAGTACCGAATTTGTAAAAGCGTTCACTGTTATCATTCAATTTGGAGCAATACTTTCTGTGATTGTGCTTTACTGGAAAAGGTTTTTACAGAGTTTTGATTTTTACAAGACACTTCTTATCGCATTTCTACCTGCTGCAGTTATCGGCTTTTTGTTGAATAATTACATCGACAAACTTCTCGAAAGCGTGATGGTCGTTGCAATAACATTGATAATTGGTGGTGTTTTAATGCTTTTTGTCGATAAATGGTTTAGTAAAATTGATGACAATCAAAAGATTACACCTAAAAGAGCAATTATTATTGGATTCTTCCAGTGTATAGCTATGATACCAGGTGTATCACGTTCTATGGCAACTATCGTAGGTGGAATGAGCCAGAAGCTGAGTAGAAAAAATGCAGCTGAATTTTCATTTTTTTTGGCAGTGCCAACTATGTTTGCTGCTTCCTCTTATAAGTTACTGAAGTTGATTACTAATCCACAGCAATTAGTAATTTTAAAAGAAAATATTGGCATTTTAGTAATCGGGAATATAGTGGCATTTGTTGTTGCAATGCTTGCCATCAAGTTTTTTATAGAGTACCTGACTAAACATGGATTTAAGGTTTTTGGGTATTATCGAATTGTTGTTGGATTGGCACTCATTATTTTCTTGTTACTGGGGTACAAATTAAATATTTCATAAATTGATGGATTTTCAACAAGGCGAAGTACTTTACTTCAATAAACCCCTTGGGTGGACATCTTTTGATTTAGTAAATAAGATACGTAATCGCTTGTCTAAAGCGATTGGTGTGAAAAAACTAAAAGTAGGTCATGCTGGAACATTAGACCCTTTGGCTACTGGCGTGATGATTGTTTGTACTGGAAAATCGACCAAATTGATTGAAAGTTTTCAGTATCAAACAAAAGAGTATGTTGCCGAAATAGAATTAGGAGCTACAACGCCATCCTTCGATTTGGAAACAGAAGTGGATGAAAGGTATCCTGTTGAGCATATTACTCTGCAAAAAGTAGAAGATTCACTACGTGGATTTATTGGATCGATTATGCAGGTTCCACCAGTTTATTCTGCTAATAAAATAAATGGAAAGCGTGCATACGAGTTTGCAAGAAAAGGAGAGGCCGTGGAATTGAAAGCCAAGGAGTTGGTGATTGATGAAATAGAATTGATAGAGTTTGCACTTCCTGTAATTAAAATACGTGTTGTATGCAGCAAGGGTACTTACATCAGGGCATTGGCTCGCGATATAGGTGTGGTATTGCAAAGTGGCGGTCATCTAATATCTCTTGTTCGTACACGGATTGGAGAAGTGAAATTAGATCAATGTTTGGAAATAACAGATGTTGATCAATTATGTGAAAAAGTTTCTTTTGAATAAAAATGTGAAATAGAATATGAAGTTATCTCAATTTAAATTTAAGCTGCCCGAAGAGTTGGTGGCGCACCATCCGGCTGAAAATCGTGATGAATCCCGTTTGTTGATTTTAGATCGCAAGACAGGTAAAATCGAACACGATGTATTTAAGTCAGTTTTGAATTATTACGACGATAAAGACGTTTTTATCTTCAATAATACAAGAGTTTTTCCTGCCCGTTTGTATGGAAATAAAGAAAAAACAGGTGCGAAAATTGAAGTTTTTTTGCTTCGTGAATTAAATCCAGATTTACGTTTGTGGGATGTGCTAGTTGATCCAGCACGAAAAATCAGAATTGGTAATAAACTCTATTTTGGTGAAGACGATTCGATGGTGGCTGAAGTAATTGACAACACTACATCAAGAGGAAGAACCCTTCGTTTTCTCTACGACGGACCACACGACGAGTTTAAAAAATCATTGTATGAATTAGGTGAAACTCCTCTTCCGAAATATATCGAACGTGAAGTTATCCAGGAAGATGCAGCGCGTTATCAGACCATTTTTGCTAAACATGAGGGTGCTGTAGTTGCACCGGCTGCTGGTTTGCATTTTAGTAGAGAACTTCTCAAACGTTTAGAAATTAAAGGGGTTGAAATTGGTTATGTTACTGTGCATTCAGGGCTTGGCAATTACAGAGATATTGATGTCGAAGATTTGACAAAGCATAAAATGGATTCTGAGCAGATGTTAGTTGATGATACCATTGTAGCTATGGTGAACGAGGCTAAGGATAATCAACGTCAGGTATGCGCTGTAGGAACATCTGTTATGCGTGCCATTGAGACAGCTGTCAGTACCGATGGTCACTTAAAACCGTTCGATGGGTGGACTAATAAGTTTATTTTCCCATCATACGACTTTACTGTTGCTACATCGATGGTCACAAACTTGCACATGCCTCTGTCCACGTTGTTGATGATGACTTGTGCATTTGGTGGCTTTGATTTGATGATGGATACTTACCAAGTAGCAATTCGTGAAAAATATCGTTTTGGAGCATATGGCGATGCAATGTTAATCCTCTAAAAGTAAAAACCCCATGGCAATTGTATATTTGGCATTGGGTTCAAATGTTGGTGACTGTCAGGCAAACTTATGTCAAGTAGTACAATTAATAGAAGAGCGGATAGGGAGTTTAATCTCTTTATCCGCTCTTTATGAAACAGCGCCTTGGGGTTTTACGAGTTCAAATGCGTTCTTGAATTCAGCGCTTAAATTAGAAACAACACATACTCCAACTGCTATTTTAGAGATTGCTAAGAGAATTGAAGTTGAAATGGGTAGAACTCAAAAGTCAAAAAGCGAAGAGTACGAAGATCGAATAATTGATATTGATATTCTTTTTTACAACAATGACATAATTAATGAAATTGATCTGATCATTCCGCATCCCTTGCTTCATTTACGACTTTTCGTCTTGGAACCTTTGGCAGAGATTGCCTCGGATTTCATACATCCTGTTTTGCACAAAAGCATTCTTCAACTTTATAAAACAACACTTGAAAAAGAAAATCCCGTAAATAGTGAAAAATACTAAATGCAGGTTGTATCTGAAATAATATTTGTATTTTTGCACCGAGATTTTGAACTGTGGATAAATTTGGCTGCTTGCAACCACTATAAAAAATGCTAAATCGCGACTCTTCGCGTTTTCTTCTTTTGCAATTTCCACAATCTCTTTGTCTCAAAATTAATATTTATAATCTTAATTATTGATAAAGATGAACTATTTATTTACCTCAGAATCTGTATCAGAAGGTCATCCAGATAAGGTGGCTGATCAGATTTCAGATGCAATATTGGACGAATTTTTGGCGCAAGATGCGGCTTCGAAAGTGGCATGCGAAACCTTGGTAACAACAGGTCAGGTAATTCTTGCAGGAGAAGTTAAATCACAAGCGTATATTGATTTGGCTGATGTGGCTCGTGGTGTAATCAATCGCATTGGATATACCAAAAGTGAGTATAAATTTGACGGTGACTCTTGCGGCGTTTTCTCAGCTATTCACGAGCAATCGCAAGATATCAATCGCGGTGTCGAGCGCGAAGACCCTATGAATCAAGGGGCTGGTGATCAGGGAATGATGTTTGGATATGCTTGTAATGAGACAGATAACTTTATGCCATTGTCATTAGATCTCTCGCATTTATTGTTAGAAGAGTTAGCTAAAATTCGTCGCGAAGACAAAGAAATGACTTATCTTCGTCCTGATGCAAAATCGCAAGTTACGATTGAATATAATCAAGCAGGAATTCCTGTTCGAGTACACACCATAGTGGTTTCTACTCAACACGATGATTTTATAATTCCTGGAAATATTTCTTTAGATGCCCAAGTCGATTCTGATAAAGCCATGTTGGCAATCATTTACAACGATGTGAAAACTATCTTGTTGCCACGTGTTTTAAATCAGTTACCAGAGCGAGTGAAAGCCTTATTTGATGCAAATCTTATTCTTCATGTGAATCCGACGGGCAAATTTGTGATTGGTGGACCTCACGGCGATACGGGTTTGACTGGTCGAAAAATTATCGTGGATACTTATGGTGGTAAAGGAGCTCATGGTGGTGGTGCATTTTCAGGTAAGGATCCTTCGAAAGTAGATCGTTCGGCAGCTTATGCTGCGCGACATATAGCAAAAAATGCTGTAGCTGCTGGTTTAACGGATGAGATATTGGTTCAAATTTCTTACGCTATTGGAGTTGCTAAACCAGTGAGTGTTTTTGTAGATACCTATGGTAAATCGAAAGTGAAAGCGAGTGACGCAGAAATTGCACAAAAAATCTCTGAAATATTTGACCTTCGACCTAAAGCGATAGAAGAACGTTTGAAATTGCGTAATCCTATCTATCAGGAAACAGCATCATACGGACACATGGGAAGAACTCCTCAAACCGTTGTGAAAACTTTCACATCAAGGTATCTGACCCAACCCATTGTGGCTGAGGTAGAGCTTTTTACTTGGGAAAAACTTGATTACATCGATGTGTTGAAGAGCACTTTCGGATTGTAATTCAAATACGATATAACGAACGAATGTCGTCGATTCATGTACATAGAGTCGGCGACATTTTTCTTTTACATTTGAATTCGTTACTTTTGTCATCAAATCTCAAAGAATATGGCTATTAATTCGGTTTGCGTATATTGTGCCTCCAGTTCAAAGGTAGATGCTATCTATTTTGATGCTGCTCAACGTTTAGGTAAAGTGTTGGCAGAACATGAAGTAAGATGCGTATATGGTGGTGGAAATCGTGGATTGATGCGTGTTTTGGCTGATTCTGTTCTACAAAACGGTGGTGAGGTGAAAGGCGTTATTCCTCATTTCATGCATCAAGAGGGGTGGAGTCATTTGGAGTTAACACAGTTGGATTTTGTAGACTCGATGCACGAACGCAAACATCAGATGAGCGATGGGGTGGATGCAGCAATTGCCTTGCCGGGCGGATGCGGCACTATGGAAGAACTCTTAGAGATTATCACTTGGAAACAGTTGGGATTGTTTGTTAAACCCATTATCATTGTCAATACTGATGGCTATTATGACCCGTTGCTAGCTATGTTTGAAAGGGCTTTAGAAGGAAATTTTATCCGCGATATACATGCGAAAATATGGAGTGTGGTCACTCAGCCTGAAGAGGTGCTCGATGCTATCGAGAAGGCTGAGAATTGGCATGACGACCCACGTTCGATAGCTGCTATTTGATTCTGTAATTTATGCCTCAAGTTTCACAACATTACATCCTTGTACTACAAAATCCGGTAGCAACTGTTGCCGATTCTTTGCAGTCAACACCAGATTCACTATCTAGTGTGCGTTTGCCAGAAATGTTGTCGAAATATACAAATTCAGATGCGAAAGTTGCTTTTCAAATGAATGCAGATTCATTACTGAAAACAAATTTCGGTCTTGTATCACCTGATTCTTTGACTATATCAAAAGAAAAACTCTATGGCTTTGAGGGAACTCCATTAACTATTGGTATTGAATCATCTGCCGCTGTACAGTCGATGTTGCTTATCTCTCTGTTGTTAACCACTTTTGCTATTGGGGTTGGATATCGTTATTTTGAGCAATTAATTCGGAATATGTTTAAAGTGAGAGATCGATCGAGTTATATTGTAGAAAACTCTGTTGTAGGATTTGAATTTAAAGCCTGTATGACCTTGCAAACACTCATTTTAGAATCTTTGGTAGGCTATAACCTGATTCGTGAGTTGTTTTTTCTCCATATACTGCATTCGCATTATCTGTTTGGCATAGCGCTGTTCGCCATCGTGTTTCTTATTTATCATATTTTTCGGATATTGACCATTACTTTTTTGAGTTCGACTTTTTCAGAACAACGTTCTATGCGTTTGTATGTGTCTGAATATTTAACCTTGATGAGCTTTTTTGGTGTGTTGCTTTTGCCGATGGTGATTGCTATGTTGTTTTGGCATCTTTCGGCCACTATTTTGTTGATTTTTTTCTCCTTCATTGTGATATTTGGAAGAATATCTTATATTGCTAAAGGGTTTAAGATTTTTTTAATACAAAATCGAAGCGTATTTTATATAATTTTGTACCTTTGCGCCCTAGAAATATTGCCAATAATTGTATTGTTTCAAGTGTTGGTTTATATTTACTCTTTTTCACTATAAAAAACGTTGAGTCTTGAATATCAGAAAAATACTAGTATCGCAACCGCAGCCAGTAAATGGTAAATCTCCTTATTTCGATATAGCAGAAAAATATCAAGTAGAGGTTGTTTTTCGTCCGTTTATTCGGGTAGAATCTATTTCTTCAAAAGATTTCAGACAACAGCGTGTGCCATTAGCTGAATTTACAGCTGTCATTTTTACGGCAAAAACTGCGATTGACCATTTCTTTCAGATCTGTGAAGAGATGCGAGTGACAGTGCCTGAGACGATGAAATATTTTTGTACCACAGAGTCTATTGCACTCTATTTGCAGAAATATATTGTGTATCGTAAACGAAAAATTTTCTTCGGAAAATCAGGAAAAGTCAACGATTTGATTCCATTTATCAATAAGCACCACACCGAAAAATTCATTGTGCCAACATCTGATGTTCATATCGATGAATCGACACAAGTGCTTGATACATTAAAGATTGAATATACAAAGGCAGCAATGTATCGGACGGTGAGCAACGACTTTACACCAGATGAAGCATTCGATTATGATATGTTGATATTCTTTAGCCCTAATGGAATAAACTCTTTGCTGAAGAATTTCCCGAATTTTGTACAAGGTGATATTTGTATTGGCGCATTTGGTGCAAGCACTGCAAAATCAGTAACTGAGGCAGGTTTGAGATTGGATGTAGATGCTCCTCGACCTGAATCACCGTCGATGACAGCTGCGCTTGAATTGTTTTTGAAAGAGAAACTGAAAAACAGAACAAAATAGCTTGGTTTAAGAGAATCAAATACTCCCCAAAAGTTTGTTGAAATGGATTCGTTAAACAGACTTTTGGGGTTTTTTGTAGAATATTAGTCGCATGAGTGACGAAATGAATTGGAGTGAATGCAGTTAATGGATAATCCGAAATATACATTACCAAAATCAGAACGAATATCGCGAAAGCTTATTTTGGATAAGTTGTTTGTTGATGGCAAATCTTTTGTAGTGTATCCTTTACGAGTCGTTTATTTAACCTGCTTAGAGCAGCAAGAGGAGCCTGCGGCAATGATGGTGAGTGTGTCAAAGAGGAAATTTAAACGGGCTGTAAAACGTAATTATATCAAACGAAGAGTGCGCGAAGCCTACCGTTTGAATAAACATAGGTTGCAATTGCCTTTACAAATACAAAATATTGCGATAGCATTTCTCTATTTATCTACCGAGTTGAAAAGTTTTGAAACGCTCAATTCTAGAATGGAAGTAGTTATGGATCAATTGAATAAGAAATTATGCTCCGAAGAATCTTGACATTTTTTCTGCTTATTCCGATCTATTTTTATCGGTATGCTATTTCTCCCATTAAACCACCAACTTGCCGATATACGCCGACTTGTTCACAGTTTGCAGTAGAAGCATTAAAAAAACACGGTCCGTTGAAGGGATTTATCTTGGCATCCAAGCGAATTTTGAGTTGTCATCCTTGGGGTGGAAGTGGTTACGATCCTGTTCCGTAGAATGAAATTATTGAATTTTCATACACACCATTTACCTCAAACTAATGATGAGGTAGCTATCCTGAATCTGAATTCAGATGATATAGCAAATTACACAGGAATCTGCTCCATCGGATTGCATCCTTGGTATTTGAATGTTCAGGATTCACAAAATCAAACAGATGTAATCCAACAAATGGCAGCATTGAATCATGTAGTTGCCATTGGAGAATGTGGTTTAGATCACCTTTGTGGGATTGATTTCCAGCTTCAACAGGATGTGTTTGAAAGTATGATTCAGATCTCAGAATTGCATCAGAAGCCGCTTATTATTCATTGCGTTAAAGCATTCGATGAGTTAATTGAGATTAAACTGAGAAAACGACCCACTCAGAACTGGATTCTTCATGGTTTTCGTGGAAATACAAAGCAGGCTATTCAACTTCTAAAATTGGGATTCTTTTTCTCTTTCGGGGCAAAATACAAGATGCAAACGATAAAAGATTTACCTTTGAACTCTTTTTTTATAGAGACGGATGATTCACAGGTTGATATAGAATCTATCTATCAGAAAATAGCTTTTGAAAAACAACTTTCTGTGGTAACTTTGGCGGAAAATATCCGAAATAATGCATACAATTTATTGAACTTAAAAATATGAATTTCGTAGAAGAATTGAAATGGCGGGGTATGATTCACGATATGATGCCCGGAACCGAAGAGCAGTTAAAGAAAGAGATGACATCGGCATATGTGGGTATAGATCCAACCGCCGATTCTTTGCATATTGGACATTTAGTGGGTGTGATGATGCTAAAACATTTTCAGCGCGCTGGGCATCGTCCTATCGCGTTGGTTGGTGGAGCTACGGGTATGATTGGCGATCCATCAGGCAAGTCGCAAGAACGCAATTTGTTGACCGAAGATACGCTTCGACATAATCAAGAAAGTATTAAATCACAGTTAGCAAAATTTCTCGATTTCACGTCCGATGCCCCCAATGCGGCACTGTTGGTGAATAACTATGATTGGATGAAGACTTTCTCTTTTCTCGACTTTATTCGTGATATTGGTAAACACATCACTGTCAATTATATGATGTCGAAAGATTCAGTGAAAAAAAGATTGAGTTCTGAATCCGCTACGGGGATGTCTTTTACCGAATTTACCTATCAACTGGTGCAAGGGTTCGATTTTCTTTATCTATACCAAAACTACAATTGCCGCTTGCAGATGGGTGGTTCAGATCAATGGGGCAATATTACCACTGGTACTGAATTGATTCGCCGTAAGGCCTCTGGGGAGGCTTTTGCGCTCACTTGTCCGTTGATTACTAAAGCCGATGGTGGTAAGTTTGGCAAAACAGAATCGGGTAATGTGTGGCTTGATCGCCGCTACACCAGTCCGTATAAATTTTATCAATTTTGGTTGAATGTCAGCGATGGTGATGCCGAAAAATACATTAAGATTTTCACTGCATTGCCTAAGGAGCAGATTGAAGCATTGGTGAAAGAGCAAGCTGAAGCTCCTCATTTGCGCCCTTTGCAGAAATGTTTGGCTAAAGAAGTTACTGTAATGGTTCATTCAGTAGAAGATTACGATGCTGCCGTTGAAGCTTCAAATATATTGTTTGGCAATTCAACTTCCGAGGCGTTGAAGCGTTTGGATGAAGAGACTTTCTTGCAAGTTTTCGATGGTGTGCCTCAATTTGAGATTTCTAGAGAAGAATTGGTTGCTGGAATCAAAGCCGTTGATTTGTTGGCTGAGCACAGCACCGTTTTCCCGTCGAAAGGAGAAATGCGCAAAACAGCCCAAGGAGGTGGAGTGTCTATCAACAAAGAGAAACTTGCATCTTTTGATCAACTCGTTGATGCATCGTTTCTTCTAAATGGCAAATATATCTTGGTACAAAAAGGGAAGAAAAACTATTTTTTACTTCTCGTTAAGTGATTTTTGCATAGCAGCTATTGCAGAATAAAAATAATCACCTTATCTTTGCATCGCTTTTTGAAAAACAAAGCACCAGCACTGACCCATGGTGTAATGGTAGCACTGCAGTTTTTGGTACTGTATGTCGAGGTTCGAATCCTTGTGGGTCAACAATA
>JBAXGL010000029.1:0-16903 GCA_037139375.1 Bacteroidales bacterium
TTGCTTGTGATATGTGCATAAAAAAGAGGCTGTCTACCTTTTGAGACAGCCTCTTCGTTTATTTATAGGTGAGATGTGCTATTTACGCAGTTTATGAATTATCTTTGTAGTATAGTTTTTCTTGATGTTCAGGAATTAATAATAGTAAATGTCTACCAGACTTGTATTTTAACTGGTTTTGAAAGAAAAATGCTTACATTATGTTTTTTTAATAAAATATTCTTTGAAATCTAGACGCAGGTTATAGAAATTACCTTAAAGATGAAAATACTGCTATATATTCGAAATTTGCTTGATTTGTTGCTGCGTAAAATGATTCGGTCGAGTTTTACCAGTCGATGGATTATTTTATTTCTCGATTCTCTTATTGCCTCCATTTCTATTGCATTTAGTTTTTTTATTTGCACATCAATTTATCCATCTATCATTGGACAATTGCCAGACTTTTGGGATTTAGCCTTGACAAATCTTATTTTGGTTTCGGTCTCATTTTTAGTATTTCAAACTCATACTGGTATTATTCGTTATTCTTCTTATTATGAGGTTTGGCGTTTGTTTATGGCTATAAGTTTTTCTACAATATTGCTCGCTTTGGGAGTAGTTATTTTTAAATTTAATTTCCCTATCTCTTTAACAGGGTTGTTGATTAATTTCACTACATCATTACTCATCTTGGTGGCATTCAGATACTTTATTGTTAAAGTATATGGTAGATTAATAAGCGATAAAGGAGAAAAATTACAACGAGCTGTTATTTATGGTACATCACCAGATAGTGTGTCTTTAGCGAGAGCTATTTTGATGATAAGAAATAGAAATTTTAAGTTAGTTGGGTTTATGACGTATGACTATCATATTCAGCAGAAAAGAATCATGGACTTGCCTGTTATTTTGTTGAATGGAGATTTAGGTCGATTATTGACTGGCTATGAAGTAGATACTATCATTTTCCCTGATAGTAAATATATCAGTCGTAACTTTGATGATTTAATTAAAAGATGTATGTCTTTAAAAATCAAAGTTCTGATATCTCAAGCGCCACAAGATATTTCAGATTATAGTTTGCAATCCAACCAAATACGCAATATTCAAATTGAAGATTTATTAGGTCGTGATGAGATTAAAATCAATAATATCGAAATATCTTCTCAAACTCAAGGTAAGGTTGTCCTTGTTACTGGTGCTGCTGGTTCAATTGGAAGTGAATTGATTCGACAGCTTTGTAAATTTAAACCCAAATTATTGCTACTTTTAGACTCTGCTGAAACGCCATTACACGATATTCAAATGGAGTTAGAAGACAAGCATAAAGATATTAATTTCAAAATAATACTCGCAGATGTTAGAGATGTTGATCGCATTTCTGTGTTATTTAAAAAATATCGACCTCAAATTATATATCACGCAGCTGCTTATAAACATGTCCCTTTAATGGAAGAGAATCCTTGTGAATCTATTTCAGTGAATGTGCATGGTACACGCAATCTAGCAAACCATGCTTTGAGGTATGGTGCTCAAAAATTTGTACTAATTTCAACAGATAAAGCCGTTAATCCGAGTAACGTAATGGGTGCATCCAAGCGAATAGCTGAAATTTATGTTCAATCACTTGCAAAATATATTCAACCTAAGAATAATACCATGCAGTTTATTACTACTCGTTTTGGTAATGTTCTTGGATCAAACGGATCAGTAATACCTAGATTCAAACAACAAATTGAGCAAGGCGGTCCACTTACAGTGACTCATCCTGATATAACTAGATATTTTATGACAATACCCGAAGCCTGTCGATTGGTGTTGGAAGCTGGTTCAATGGGTGTTAATGGGGAAATTTATGTTTTTGATATGGGTGATCCTGTGAAGATAGATGATATGGCACGCCGCATGATACAATTGGCTGGATTTACACCAGACGAAGATATTGAAATCGTTTATTCTGGGCTAAGGCCTGGGGAGAAACTATTTGAAGAGTTGCTGAATGATAGTGAAAAAACCAAACCCACTAGACACGAAAAAATTATGATTGCTGATGTCCGGGACTATAATTTTCGTGAAGTTGTCGTTAATCTAAATCAGTTAATAGCTTGTGCAAGAAAAATTGATGTTAGAGGCACAGTTACTTTAATGAAAGGTCTTGTGCCTGAATTTATTAGCAATAATTCTGAATTTGAAGAATTGGATAAACTTAATGGTTAAATATTGCAAAAAACGATATAAATCTGTGTATATTAACACATTTGTAATACTTTGGAATCTAATCTTTAATTATATTTGCACAATATTCTATTATTTAGAATAATAATATATAGTTAAATAGTTCATCACTCTTTAAAACATTTAATTCTCAATTTAATTTTTTTAATATGAAAACAAGTAAATACATTTTAAAAATAGCAATTTATGCTGTCATGTTGGTTAGTTTTGCATTTATTTATTCTTGTAAAAATGACCTAACAGATAATGCTTCTGTTAAAGTTGTACCTGGTACTGTAGTAGGATTTAACTACGAGAATAAATCTGATATGCAACTGAACTTAACGTTTAGAGATAGTTATGGAAAACCGAATCCTGGTGTTTTTGTGAAAATCTACGCACAAGATCCTTGTTCGGCAAATCATCTCCATATTAACAAAGATCTTCAGCCAAATATTAAAGGTACTACAGATGCTAATGGCGTGTTCTCCATGCCTGTTCCTATCGCTGGACATTTAGATCGTTTTTATGTAGTAGTTGACAACCTTTTGTATAATCGTTGCCTTACTATTAATAAATCAGCTAACTATACAACCAATATCTACCCTGCAGGTTATGGTGTTGGGGTGCTAAAAAGCAGTGCAACTTTACGTGGTGCAGTTTCTGCCCCAATTGCTTATACACACTCTTCATCAGCCATGCCTATTAGCAGTAAGAATTTTGTATTGAGTAGTTTTGATCCCCTTGGGCTACCAAGTGAACTTGAAGCGAATGATCCTGCTTCTGGAGCTTTGGTGACAAGAATTACGAATGCTTTGCCAGAGGGTTTTGATACTTATGCGCAGGCAGCGACAAATCACTATTTCGACAATGTGCAGCAAGCAAATATTGAAGTCATTGACAATGCCAATGTATGGGTCACTTTTATTAGTGAGGGAGCGGGGATTAACAGTACAGTTGGTTATTTTTATTACCCAACAGCTACTCCTCCATCGGATGTGGCTTCTATTTCAAAGCGAATAATTATGTTTGCAAATGCCTCGACTCCTAATGATGGTAGTGGTCAATGGGATGGAAATGGCAGCTTGTCGAATGGAAAAAAAGTGAAACTAAAATATCAAAATCCTACAACAGGTGAATGGAGTGATGTGTTTCCTTCTGGAACAACAATTAGCTGGTTTTTGACCACTAGTGGATGGGGAGGTGCCTATCTTGATTCTTATTTTACTGGCAGACAAAAATTTCAATATTCTATTCCTTCGTTTAATGCAGGTGGAAAACCTCAAACGTTGCTTTTGTATGATGCTTCTACAAAAAAGATTGTTTTAGGATTTGAAGACGTGTCTACTGGTGAATTTCC
Source organism: Bacteroidales bacterium (assembly GCA_037139375.1). GTDB lineage: Bacteria > Bacteroidota > Bacteroidia > Bacteroidales > UBA7332 > CAXXIC01. Next base: position 3,557 of record JBAXGL010000029.1, read on the forward strand.
AACTGGAAACTCTGGTGCAGGTACTGAGCCATCTGATAGAGATTACAATGATGTTGTTTTTGCAATTTCCGCTAATCCAATCACTGCAATCAATACTAATCCATTGAAAAGAATATACGATCCGGGCGATACTGACGGTGATGGTGTACCCGATGTAATTGATGATTATCCTAGTGATTCTACTCGTGCATATAATAACTACTACCCTGGAGCATCTCAATTTGGCACATTGGCCTTCGAAGATAATTGGCCTTCAAAAGGGGATTATGATATGAACGATTTAGTAGTTGATTATCGGGTAATGTATGTTACCAATGGAGCACATAAAGTCAAAGATGTTGAATTACAATCTCGCGTTGAAGCTATTGGCGCAACTTATAGAAATGGTTTTGCATGGGAATTAAATGCAGATCAAAGCAATATTTCATCAATTACTACTACTTATTCAGGTCCTGGTACGTTACTTCCTGGTACAGTGTTCCCTTTGAACGCAAATGCGACAAAACAATATGAATCTGGAATCACTCCATCATCTAAAGTAGTTATTCCATTCTTTGATAACGCATTCACTTTGTTTGGAGCTCCATTTATTTCTGGTTTTGTAAATACGGTTAAGGGTGCTACTTCTTATGCTCCAGTCTCTGTAATTAAGAAAGTGACTTTTACAAATTCGGTCTCTTTATCTTCTTTAGGATCATTGCCTTACAATCCATTTATAGTAGTTGATGGCATAAGAGCAAGAGAAGTACATAAAACAGGTAATACTCCAACATCGAAAGCCGCGGGTTATTTTGATACACAAGATGATCGTTCTTCTACTAACGGATATTATACTGGGAACTTAAACTATCCATGGGTTTTGGATACACCTATCTTGTTCTCATTCCCTACTGAAGATACAAGTAATAATACGGATGCTGCGAATTATCATATTAGTAAAGGATTCACGGACTTTAATACTTGGGTATTGACCAATGGAGCATCTTTCTCTGGTTGGTATACTACGCAAGGAGTTGGAGCCGGATCAAGAAATGTAAACTATTTGTACAATCCTAGATAAGTAATAAGAATATTTAGTAAATAAAGGACTGCAATTGCAGTCCTTTATTATTTAATCAATATTGAACAAAAAAAGTTGGTGGATATTACATAAAATGTTTAGAACTTTAGGACGAACTCAACAGGAATCGAGCTCTGCTAGGGATCAACTTGCTAGGAATAGGTTTATAACATACGGAAACAGGAGGAGTTTAGCGACTCCTCCTGTTTCATTTAGGGTGTTCAAGTCTGGCTAAAAAATCGCGAGTAACTTTATTTGTTTTGCTTATTTTTTAAGAAAATAAATCATTTTTGTAATTCTTTAAATGGTTTTGAGAAAATACGCTATACCGCAAAATGTTTTCCAATATCAATTTGTTTCGCATAAATAACTTTTTTGATTGACAAAGTTCTGATGTCCACTATAGCATTAGATAAGTTCACAACCCAACCAATGAATACACTTATCATTGTTGTTAATCAGATGAATCTTGACAATAATACGCCTTAATCCTTGTCTGGCAATGCTTTGTGAATGAGATAAATGTTTCTCTTTGAATACGAGAGAAAAGACGGTGGAGATTGTTCTGAGCAGATACTTTTTTACAGTTTTGATTTATTTGAGATTGCCTTTATTTATTAAAGTCGCCTGGTGTTACTCCGAAATAGGCTTTGAAACACTTTCCGAAATACGATGAGTCATTAAATCCAACCTTATAAGCAATCTCATTGATATTGAAATCTTTCTTTTTAAGCAGTTTTGAAGCAGTATTCATTCTGAGTTCTAGAATTATTGAACTTGGAGTTTTACCTGTTATAGACTTTATTTTTCTATAAAATTGGACTCGACTCATTCCAATATCTTCGCTAAAAGAGTCAATTCGTAAATCTGGGTTATCAATATTACTCTTGATGTAATCAAATACTTTTGACATAAATCTATCTTCTGTTGAAGGTAAATTATAATCAAAGCTATCGTTAAATCCATTTTTCTTATAAGCATCTCTGATTTTTTTTCTGATTGCAATTAAATTGTTGACACGTAATTGTAGAAGTTCTGGATTAAATGGTTTTACGATATAATCATCTGCAAGCGATATAATTCCTTCTTTAATTTGATCCGTCCCTGAAAGTGCAGTTAGCAAAATAATTGGAATGTGATTCGTCACATCATTATTTTTGAGTTTTGAGCAGAGTTCAATGCCACTCATGTTAGGAGTCATAATATCGCTGATAATAAGATCAGGAACAAATTCAATAGCCAAATCACACCCAATAGCACAATCTTGCGCTTCTATAATTTTATAACTGTCAATAAGTAATGACTTTATGTAATGACGAACATCTTCGTTATCTTCAACAATTAATACAGTGAAATGATCTTTTTTTGAAATCTCGTTTTCAATAGAATATGTTGAATCTGGCTGAACTATGTTTGGTAAATCAACTATTAAAGAACGGTCATGTTCACTTGTTTGTGTATTTTTTAGCTCAGAAGAAGAGAAGTGCGAATTACCTGTTGGTAATAGTATTCTAAATGTTGAGCCCTTTTCAAGCTCACTTTCAGCCCAAATTATCCCACTATGGAGTTCTATAATTCCTTTACAAAGATTTAATCCGATTCCTGTACCATAAATATTTACTCCCTCATGATTGTGTGCTTGATAGAATGGTTCAAAAATATTCTCAACTTCATGTTTTTCAATTCCAGTACCGTTATCAAGGATATCAATTAATATTGCGTTTGTATTTCTAAATGGATTAGTAGTGATTTGCTTAATATCTTCACTGTCAATATCTTCTATTCGTATTTCAACATTTCCTTTAGATGCAGTGTGTTTAAATGCATTAGATAGGATATTGAAAAATACCTTTTCAATCAATATTGGGTCAACCCAAATATTTTTATTGGTTGAGTTGTTTTGTAACGAAAGGTTTATCTCTTTGCTAACTGCTAATTCTTGGAATGTTGTTATAATGTCATTCATGAAAAGCTGGAAATCTACATTTACAACATTTGGTTTCATAAATCCTGATTCGAGTTTTCTGAAATCCATCAATTGATTAACCAACCATAATAATCTTTGAGCGTTTTTGAAAATCAATTCTAATCGTGGGCGAATCCATAGGGGTAAATCCACTTTAGATAATATTTCATTTAGTGGCCCTATTATCAAGGTAAGTGGCGTTCGTAATTCAGGTGAGAAATTGGTGAAAAGCCTCACTTTCATCTGATGGTTTTCTTCCAGATTTCGTTGCTCGAATTGCTTAATAGTAATGTCAGTCTCGAGTTTTTGTTTGTTTAAAATGTAGTAGATAAATCCACCTAAAACCGAAGCAATAAGGATGAAATAGAGTAGATAAGCCCACCATGTTTTCCAAGGCGGTGGCAAAATCTGGATGTCGAAAGAGGTTCCTGCTTCATTCCAAAGGCCATCGTTATTGCAGGCTTTAACCCGAAATGTGTAGTGCCCCGGAGGAATATTGGTGTATGTGGCCGAGCGTTCGTTGATGACCGAGTTCCAGTTTCTGTCAAATCCATCGAGTTTGTAGGCGTATTGATTTTTATTCGGGTAAATGTAGTTCAGCGCTGCAAAATAAATGGTGAAGGCAGCCTGATAATATTTCAATTTAACCTTTTTGTCGGGATTGACCGATTCGGATGTCGATTCTACGTCAGACACGTTGTCAGCCCAAACTTTGAATCGGCTGATGACCACATTAGGTACAATCGGATTTTTGACGATTCGCGAAGGATTGAATAAAACGAATCCATTTACACCACCTACAGCAAAAGAGTTGTCGCTCAGGCGAATAGCAGAGCGAGGCACAGTTTCCTGAATGGGATAACCATTGCTGCTATTGTAGTTGTCAAACGTCTTTTTGGCAGGGGAGAAGTGTGATATACCTTCGAGTGTAGATATCCACAACGAGTTATCGCGGTCTTCCATCATCCCGCACACAGCATCGTTCAACAAACCAACTTTGTGGTCGAATGATTTAAATGAGTTATTGCGGTAGTTGTACAAACAGACCCCTCCGCCAAAGGTCCCAATCCATAAATTCTTTTTTGAATCTCGAAATAGGGCACTGACGTGGTTGTTGCTCATTGAGGTTAATTCAGCTGTTGCCAAAAAATGACGCAATTCTTTGGTCTGGTAGTTGTAGCAATACAACCCATCTGAGCGGGTGCCAATCCAAATAGTCTGACCCTTTTCCAATAAAACATCTTGTACGTTTATAGGAGCAAAAAGTTGCTTTGATCCTTTTATTTCGAATTTTCGTTGTAGTTGATTTGTTTTGCCATCTAAGCGAACAAAAGGATCATTCGTTCCGGCTGCAATCCAATAATTCCCAGCTTCGTCTTTAATCATGGCTTTGACATATCCATAATTAAAACTGCTGATAGTTTTCTCTATTTTCTTGGTCTTTAAGTTCATCACATAAAGCCCTCCGGCATAAAGATTTACCCATAGTTTGTCGTTGTCTTTGAATAGGAATCGCACCTCGTTCGACGATGTTGGTAGGTTCAGCGACAAAGTCTGGTAAGTGTTGTTCTGGCGGTTGTAGGTGAATAATCCGTTGTCGGTCGCTAACCATATCTGACCATCAATCTCCGAAAGCGAGTTGATAGATCCGACCAGACCCTTACCCTCAATGGACGGGGTGTTTAGGCTGAAGTAGTTGCTGTATCGGCTATAGAAATCGATGCCCCCGTTCCAGCTTCCTACCCACACGCTGCCTGCACGGTCTTTGTAGAGCGTAATTACTTTTTCATCGCGCAACTGACTGTTTTTACTGTTCAGTCGTTGAGTTAACAATTTCTCTTTTGTGTCATAGATTAAAAGCCCTTTGCGGGTGGCGAGCATCAGACTACCGGGTTTGTATTCAACCATGTAACCAATTTGCTCGTGGTCAAACGATTCTCCGGTTTTTGTTTTTAGGGGCACTTGTTCAAATGTGTTGTTCGCAGGATTTAACTTTTTCAGACTGCTTGACCACATTCCTGCCCAAAGATTCTGCTTCGAATCTTCGAAAATGGTGTAAATATGGTCGTTGGGTGGGAGTCTGTAGTTCTTCAATTTTCCGTTTCGAGGATTGTAGATGAACAACCCATCTTGCACCGATGCAAAACAGATGGTACCATCAGCCCGTTGAATCAGCCATACAACTGCACCTTTGCTGTAAATGTGTTTAAACTTCTGATTTTTTTTATCGAATAAATCTAATCCATGAGTGGTGCCAATCCACGTATTATCCGATCGATCGGTCAGCAAATGCTTGATGGCAGAACTCGAAAGCGAAGAACTCGTTTTATCGTCGTGAAAATAGCGCTGAAACTTGTCTGTCGATGAGTCGAAATGGTTTAGACCACTGTGTGTGCCAATCCAGAAAGAGCCGTCTTTGTTCTCAGAAATGCAGGTGACATCGCTGCTGCTGATTGTGGTTTGAACATTGATTGACGACCGATAAACACGAAACGTAGTACCATCATAACGATTCAGCCCATCTCTCGTGCAAAACCACATCATTCCTTTTCGATCCTGCAATATACGGATAACTGTGTTCTGAGACAATCCATCCTTAACCGAAATATTAGTGAATCTTAATGGATTATTCTGAGCAGAAATAAAACAGGAAAGAAGCAGAAATAAGAATATACAGCTCTTATATCTCATGTAGTCAGTCAATTTGAATTGTTAATTAAGGTGATTGCAAATTTAGAAAATTATCCAATACAACACCTATTAATTGGCATCAAAAAAGCCATAAGTAGAAGTTCCGTTCAAAATGACCATGTTTTTATAACCTTCTTGATTCAAGAATCGTGTTGGTACAATATTACCCAAATTTGAAACAATAGTAATATTAATCGGCTTGAAAAGGAACTATTTTTGTACTTTCCATTCTTTGATTTACGTTAAAACTGACAATACGCCATGAAAACCTGTACTACATTATTTCTCTTTTGGTTCTTTTTTCATCTTCTTTCGGCTCAGACATGGGAAGCTGATCTAACAAAAGTTGGACAATCTGCTGCGGGAGGCTTCGATTACCAATGGAAGAAATTTACTTCTTCAGAAATTGGCACCCGCACTTGGACATTCGACTATACCGGAGTGCGAACTCTAAAACCCGCTCCTGCTGTGGGCATTCACCCTCGCATCTTTTTCAATCCCGAAGATACAACAGAGATTCGGATTCGGCTCAACACCACGATAACTGGGAAGGAACTGAATCGTAAGCGCCATGCATATACAACTTTGCTCTATTTAGGATATTCCGGCGGAACATTCAATAACAATTCTTCTTATGCTAGAAATAGTTTGGGGCAGGCTTATATCGGGAATGTTGGTTATTGGGATTTGAAACCCATTTACGATACATTTGCTGTCGGCGATACATCGGGCTATACGCTTGTGAGGCTTAAAAATGGTGGTGCAACTGGCGCTTTCTCCAATATGCTTTCGATGGAGGCTTTCGAATGTCTGCTTTATAAAAATAACTACGACCCCGATACCAAACTAACCTATTTAGCTCGTGCGAAAAAGCTCGCCAAAGCAATGACGGCTTATGCTTTTGCAGCATCTTGTAATGGATTGAGTGCGGTGAACTACACGAAAGTAGGAGGTATCGCTTTCCCGATTGCGTATGACCTCAACTATTGGGCAATGACCGACGGACAAAGAGATACCATTCGCAAGGCTATTGTGTTGATGACGCCCGATGCGCCTCGCTATGGCAATACGGTGGAGCCTTATGGCACGCTCAGCAACTGGACAGCGTTGAACAGTTTTGAAATTATTCCCAATTTGGCAATCGAAGGAGAAACGGGTTATCGACCCAATTTAACGCACGATTGGGCTAAGGTATTCTACAAGTTTGTCTCTTATGGTTTCTACAATAGCGGTTGCGGTTGGGAAGGTTTAGGCAAAAACTACATGAACACGGGCTATCAAATTGCGTTGGCACGCCGTGGATACAGCATGTTGGGACATCCGCACCTTAGAGCGTTTGGCACGAATTATCTGCCGGCACTTTCGCAGCCATTTGGCTATTCATTTACGGGCGACGATGCTTTGGGCGGAAGCGGCACAAACGTGCAATTGGGGAAATACAAATTTTCGGTTATTGATGCTGTCGGCTTTAAATGGGCGTTTCCCAACGACGATGGCGCTGATTTCATGTGGCGAAATTATCTCGGCACTATTGTGAACAATCAGGAAGTGCCAGATTATGCCGGTGGTGGAACGATAGATCCATGCACAACGAGTTATCACGACTATATGTCTGTTCTTCAGGCTTTTGTATCGGATTGGTCACCAGTTGATTTCAGTGCGAAGGCACAGTCTGCGCTAAAGAGTCTCGATTTCTTCGAAACAGACCGTGGGCAAGTAATTCTGCGAAGCGATTGGAGCAAAAATGCACTTCAGACCATTTTCAATGTTCGTCAGAATTTGGGTGGTCACACCAATGCCGATCGAAATAGCTTTACGCTTAGCTCGCACGGTCGTATCTGGGTTCCATTGCGGTCGGCACCAGGTGGTGCTTACTACGATGTTTCGGAGGCACACAGTTGCTTGTTTGTGGACGATTCGGCAATGATTATTACCAAACTCGAGGGTAATAAACTCCGTCAACCCGCAAAATTGGTTAGTTGGTCAGGAAGCGACAACTTTTCGCAGGCTACGGGCGATGCCACCTATGCCTACTCGTGGGAGTGGAGTTGGAGCGCTTTGGCAGCAGGAAAAGACAATCCTCTGCTTGGGAAAGCCGACCCCGGAAGACAGGCTTGGACAAAAGTATCCGAAAATTTAAATACATTCCGTGTAAATCAATCTGCCGAGAATTTTTATTCGATCCCATTCTATGACTTTGCAGCGTGGAATTCGCCTGCCGGATACTGCGAAACAATCATAAAACGGCCTTACAACGTAATGGAAAAGGTGTATCGAACCATGTCGATGATTCGAGGTGCGCATCCGGCTCTGCTAGTAGTGGACGATGCCAAAAAAGATGCTAAAACTCATACTTATAAATGGACGATGCAGCTCGCTACCGATGTTGTTATCGAATCTACTGCGGATAAAGGAAACGGAATCTATGATGTGGTGCTCAAAGAAAGTTCTGGAAATAGACGTTTGCTCGTCAGAATGTTAAATCAAAGCGACTATAACTCGGGAGCGGTTCCTGCTAAGATTGATACTACGTGGTACACGACCGGCGATGGCAAAAGCTACAAAAACTACCGGTTGGTTTGTTCCGCAAAAGGTATAACGCCTGATTTTAAAGTATTGCTGTTTCCTCACCTGACCGGAGAAGCATTGCCTGCAACCAAATGGGATACAAATAAAACATCTATCGACATTAGCTGGAGTGACTGGACAACAATTATTGGCTTTACACAGTCTAATGGGATGACAAAACTGAATTTGTTATCGACAGCTTTGACATCCTTGAAGCGAGACAATCAGTCGCTGATATTAGCTCCAAACCCTTCCAAAAAGTCGGTCGTGCTTCGAAACGTGGAAAACTCGCTCATCGTCGTATCTGATTTAGCTGGGAAGGAGCAGTTTCGGACTAGAAGTGCAAATAAGGAACTGGAAATCAGCACGTCTAATCTTAAAGATGCGTGCTATATTGTGACTGCATACAACGGTACATCCACCCGAAATGCTAAACTTATCATTCAGCACTGAGATGAAAAATCTACGCATCATTGTGTCCAATTTGCTTTTGGGATTCGTTCTGCAACTTTTTGTCATCGGAGGTGACATTAAAGCAGAAACAATTTCAGACAAAGGTGGAATTGTACCTAAATCTATTTCTTTCGATTCGCTTCTGATAGGTCCTGAAATGAAATCCGCCATCATCAAACGAATCAACAACGAAGAGGTCAAATTATACTACATTCAACCCAAAAAGTTAAAAGCAAAAGCAAAACGGACAGCGATTGTATGGATTCATGGCGGAGGCTGGACTGGTGGCATTACAGAAACCTTTTTCCCTCATGCTCGCTACTTTGCATCGCGTGGAGCTGTGGGGTTTTGCATTCACTACCGGTTGGTAAAGGCAGATGGAAGTGTGACGGTTGGCGATTGCCTCACTGACTGCAAATCTGCCATTCGCTACATTCGCGAGCACGCCGAAGAGCTAGGTATCGATCCCGATAAAGTCATAGTGATGGGCGATTCAGCAGGAGGTCACCTTGCCTCGTGTCTTGGCACGGTTGAAGGATTTGACAACTCGACAGACAATCTAAGCATCAGTGCTGTGCCCAATGCAATGGTGTTGTACAATCCGCTTTCTGACTTTACAACCAGTATTTTCATCAACAGAATTATTGGTGGCACTGCGTTGGACAAGAAACGAACACCCGAAAGTCAAATTCCAAACGATGCTCAATTGGAGCTTGCTCGAAAGCTCTCACCGCTTTATAATGTTCGTAAAAACCAACCAGTCACGCTTGTTCTACACGGACTCGACGACACGGTAATATCGCCATCGCAGTCGATTACATTCGCCGATGCGATGAACAAAGTAGGCAATCGATGCGACCTGATTTTGTTGCCTCAAACCAAGCACGCATTTGTGTGTGCCAATTATAAAGCACCTGAGAAAATGGTGGTCGATGCAATCTTAAAAGCAGATTCTTTTTTAGTCAAAAACAAATTCTTGACGGGAAAACCGACTTTGGCACTTTCTCCTAAACCCGCTTGGATGCCTCTAATTCAAAAATAACAAATAATATCATATAATACCTCAAAAATGGAACAACTAAAAACCTTCAAACGCAGCACTAATCGGCAATGGCTTGCATTTTTGCTCATCTCATTTTTCGCTATTGGGTATATAAAAGCAGCTTCTCCCGAATTGGGTTGGGGACCAGTGATCAAAACTGGTGGAAATGTTTATTTAGCACCGAATGGAAATGACGACAACGACGGCTCCATCGAGAAACCCTGGAAAACGCTCGCAAAAGCACAGAGCTACATCAAATCTCTCAAATCAGGCAATGGATTGCCAGATAAAGGCATCACCGTTTGGTTGCGTAGTGGTCGCTACGAGCTGTCTCCCACCCTTTCACTGAAAGCTGAAGATAGCGGAATGCCAGACAAACCAATCATCTACCGTGCTTTTAACAACGAAGTGGTGACGCTATTTAACGGCAAAATCATCGAACCAGCGATGTGGAAACCCCTCAATGCTGAGGCACGCAAAAGAGTTCACCCGAAAGCAAACCCCGACAATCTGCGCGAATTAGATGTTGCAGCTTTGAAGGTTCAAAATGCAGCTACTTTTCCTGAAAAGTTTATCAACTGGACGCTGTTCGACTTTGTGGTGGACGATGCACGCCAACCCATTTCGCAATGGCCGAACCTCAACGAAAACATCCGTGGCGTTAACGAACCTGGCTGGACTACCTGCAACGGTTCGAAAGATGTGGTGTCGTTTTTCTATGGCGCTGGTGGAAAACCAACCGATGGCGATGCTACAGACGAATTAAATCTGGACGGAACGCACCGAATCGACCGTTGGCAGAAATCTATTGAAGAGGGTCACAACCTATGGATTAAAGGCTTTTGGCGCATTCCGTGGGAAGCTCACACTGTAAAAGTGGCGGAAATAAACAACGCGGAGAAATGGATAAAAATTGCGGTCAATGCCAATCAGGGAATGGGCAGCAAATATAGTCCGGCTGCAGACGATGCCAAAACTTACCGCGTAGGCGATGGAAAAGAGAAATGGTGTGCAATCAATTACCTCGACGAAATAGACCAACCAGGTGAATGGGCTTACGATTTCAAGGACAAAAAAATATACTACCTGCCTTCGAAAAATTTAAGCAAAGTGACTGCATACATTGCCGACAAAAGCCAGGCAATTGTAACGCTGAACGGCGCTTCGAACATCCGATTTATCGCAATCACCGTCGAAGGAAGTCAAGGAAACGGCTTTGATTTGACCAACTCGAGCAACATTGAGGTGAGTGGCTGCACGGTGCGTAACGTTGGTGCAAACGGAATCAACGAAGCCAAAGGTATGAACAATGTGTTCCAATCGAACAACATTTATGCCACCGGAGCCATTGGTATCAACATCAAAAACACTGGCAACCGCGCTCAGTTGCAAGCATCGAACGATAAAGTACTAAATAACCACATTCATCATACCGGAAAACTTTCCTATTCGTACGCTATTTTTGTGGAAAACAGCATTGGAATTTCGTTTGCCAACAACCTCATTCACGACATTCCCGCCGGCGGATTCAGCACCAAACTGATTAACAATTGCACGTTCGAATACAATGAGATTCACAACGTTGCACTTAAAGTGTCTGACATGGGCGGCTACTACGGCTACGGCGGTTGGACGTGCTACGGGAATGAGATTCGCTACAACTTCCTGCATCACATGAACCGTTCGAACGGTCTATACTCTGACGACGGCACAAGTGGTAAAAACTTCCACCACAACATTGTGCAAGGTGCCATCAAACCGTTCCTTTTCGGTGGCGGACACCACAACATCGGGCGCAACAACCTAGTGGTCGAATGCAACTCCAGCGGATCGGCAGACGACCGTGGCATTGCCCGTAAATACTGGATTTCGAACAATTACGGAAAGGCTGTGCGCGATATGAAACCCGACGAAGAGCCTTGGAAAAGCTACGGCAAACAGCTGATGAAAACCTACAACTATCCCGAAACAGACGCTTTGTGGAGTGCTACGCTCGACACACTGTGGCATCCCGAATTTCCGAACGGATGCAAACTTATCGACAACGTAGAGGTACAGAGCAAAGGTTTCACGAAATCGAAAAATGGCACTGTGACAATTGCAGACAACGTCTCGATTCCGAAAATCTCAGATGCAGCTTTTAAAGATTATGCCAATATGGATTTGCGAACCGACAATCCACAGATTTTAGCGAAATTCCCTGATTTAAATTCGACTTTCCCTAAAATAGGATTACAACTAGATGCGTATAGAACGCGCCTTGTTACAAAAGCAGAAAGTGGAGGTTTGGAGAATCGTGGTGCAGCCGGCGACAAAGCCTATGAAGATGCTGTGAATCGATAATCTACCTTAAAGAATTATTTTCAAAACTAAATCCCCGAAATCAGACGAGATCGGGGATTTAGTGCGTTTAGCCGCTTATCCAGTAAGCAAATATATTCGATAAATTAGGGGTTGTTTGGTGGTAACACTCATTTAAACATTCAGCGGAGCAAATTGTGTTACGACTATAAATGTATTTTTTTCAAATCAGCGGAGCGAAATGCTCATAGTACGAAGAAGGTGGGAAGCACAAATCCCACACCCAAGCAACACTTTTCTACGGCTATATGTCTTTGGTGACGGGGAATGTTCGATAATTTGTATACAAGAGGGAAATTATGATTTACTTTTTTGCTATTTTTGCACTGAAAATACAATAATCTAAGAATTTACAATTATGATTACAGTTCATCCTCAATACATCAAAGACAATAACGGTAGAAATTCTTATGTCATTCTGCCTACGAAAGAGTTCAACACTATTTTGGAAAATTTGGAGGAGCTTGAAGATATTCGTTTATACGATCAAGTAAAAAAAGAGGACAAAGGTGAGCGGGTATTATTGTCTGATTATCTAAAAAACAGAAAAACAAAGAATGTCTAACTACACAGTAGTCTTAACCAAAAAGGCTCAGAAGCAACTAGACAAACTACCCAATCATATTGCAGAACCATTATTGAAAGCAATCATCGACTTGGGGATTAATCCCCGACCACGAGGCTACAAAAAATTAACTGGCAGAGATGGTTGTAGAATCAGAGTAGGAGATTACCGCATTATTTATGATATTATAGATAGAGATCTGATTATTGATGTCATTGCACTAGGGCATCGTAGAGACATTTACTCAAAATAGGCATAAACCGCTTGCACATTGATTTGTGCAAGCGGTTTTGTTTTTGAAACATCTAGCCAAATCAAATAGTCATCTGGGAAACTTCATTTCCTTCACGGAAAAATGATTTCCCATCAGGGAAATTCAATTTCCTAGATGGGAAATCCTTCGTCCTACTTGGGAAATAGCATAATACACCTCGCTTTTTCGATTTACCAAATAGGAAATGGCTTTGGCAACGTGGGAAATCTTTTCCCCCAGATGGAAAATGCAATTGGCAAGATGGAAGGTTGAATTTCTCTTTTCGCTTAGCGCATGAGCATCCTATTTTTCTTTGAATCCGAATGGATTCAAATATTTATAGAAAAAGATTACACCAAAATATACGACTCCAATGGAGTCGAACATC
>JBAXGL010000030.1:0-16864 GCA_037139375.1 Bacteroidales bacterium
ATACAGCCAAGATGAAAACTTCAATAAGGCCTTAGCAGCTGCATCGGTACGCCAAGTGAATGAGCAAGGTAATTACATTGACTTTTTCGCTCAAGAGTACAAAAAGTTGGATCCTAATGCCCGTTTGGCTGCTTTGTTTAGCTTTGAATTTAAAGATAAAATTTCTACAACCAGTAGCGATGCAGAAGTCGTAAAATTGCTGAAAACAGAGATGGAAAGTGCTATCAGCAACTCATTCAATGTGTTGCGTACCCGAATTGACCGATTTGGTGTTGTAGCTCCAAATATTCAACGGATGGAGCAAGATGGTCGTATCTCTATTGAACTTCCAGGTGTGAAAGAGCCCGAGCGCGTTCGTAAGTTGCTTCAGGGAAGTGCCAATCTCGAATTTTGGACTACTTATAATTTTGAGGAAATCTACCAAAATCTTGTAGCTGCAAACAATACGATTCGCGATATCAACAAAGCTGCGAAGAACAAACCAGTAGCCAAAGATTCCCTTCTTGCTAATGTTGCCAAAAAAGATTCAGCAAAAACTGTTGCCAGTGTGAAAGATACTCTTTTGGCTAAAATCAAAAGTAAGGCTAAAGGAGAACAAGCAACCTCAACTAAAGATCAGGCAGCACTTCGTCAAGAATACCCACTTTTCTCGTTGTTGAATATGCAAAATCAGCAACCTAAAGGACCTGCTGTCGGTGTAGCTCATTATCGTGATACTGCTCAAATCAATGCGTATTTGCGTATGAAAGCTGTTCGCGATGTGTTGCCACGCAATGTGCAATTCCGTTGGACTGTAAAATCAATTGATGCCAATGAGCAATTCTATCAATTGGTTGCTATCAAAGTAACCAATAGAAATGGTAAAGCTCCTTTAAGTGGAGATGTTGTCACAGATGCCCGAGATGATTTTGAGAAAAATTCTTCTTATGCCAGTGTAAGTATGAGTATGAATGCTGAAGGAGCTAAAGAATGGGCTCGTTTGACCAAAGAAAATGTGGGTAAATGTATTGCTATTGTTTTAGATAATTACATCTACTCTTTTCCTCGCGTCAATGACGAAATCACAGGTGGTAACTCATCTATTACTGGAAACTTTACTCCTGAAGAGGCAAAAGATTTAGCGAACGTATTGAAATCTGGTAAAATGGCCGCTTCGGTGCGTATTGTACAAGAAGATGTTGTTGGTCCGTCTTTGGGACAAGAAGCAATTCAGAATGGTATCGTTTCTTGTGTGATTGCATTGGTTCTGCTGATGATATATATGATTAGCGTTTATGGATTAGTTCCCGGATTAATTGCAAACGTCGCTCTTTTGGTCAATACCTTCTTTACAATGGGTGTGCTTGCATCATTCCAATCGGTGTTGACGTTATCAGGTATTGCAGGTTTGGTACTCACATTGGGTGTCGCTGTGGATGCTAATGTATTGATTTATGAACGTACCAAAGAGGAACTTCGTGCAGGAAAGACTCTCCGTAAGGCTGTAGAGGATGGTTACAAACATGCTTTCTCCGCTATTTTCGACTCGAATCTTACCTCTATCATTACTGGTATCATCTTGTTCTACTACGGTACTGGTCCGATTAAAGGATTTGCTACGACTACAATTATCGGTATCTTGTGTTCATTCTTTACAGCTGTTTTCTTAACTCGTATATTCTACGAAGCTGCATTTGCTAAAGGATGGTTCCAAAATCTAACCTTTACTACAAAAGCATTTCATAATGTGTTGGTGAGTCCTAAGATTAAATGGGTAGCCATTCGTAGAAATGGATATATTGCATCTGGTATTCTTGCTGTAGTTATTATCATTTCGTTTATTACACTTGGTCTGAAACCGGGTATCGATTTCACTGGAGGTCGAAACTATGTCATTCGATTTGACAAGCCAGTGCAGACTGCCAAAATTACGGAAGATTTGAAACCTTTCTTTGGAGAATATGCCGTCAATGCTATAACCATTGGTTCTGAAAACCAGATTCGTGTGACAACCAACTACCGCATTACAGAAACCGATCCGAAAATTGATACCGAAATTGATCAAAAATTGTATGCTGGTCTGAAACCACTTCTTCCTGCGGGTCTAAAGCTCGATACATTTGTGAAAGACAATATTGTGAGTTCGCAAAAAGTGGGACCTGCTATTGCAAACGATATTACCCGAGGTGCTATATGGGCAGTATTCCTCTCTGTATTAGCAATGGGGCTTTATATCTTGCTTCGTTTCCGTGATATGGCATTTAGTATGGGTACCATTGCTTCGTTGTTGCACGATACACTGGTGATTATCGGAGTCTACTCGTTATTCTATAAGCTGGTGCCTTTCTCAATGGATATTGACCAGTCGTTTATAGCGGCTGTACTAACCGTAATTGGGTATTCAGTACACGATACGGTTGTTATTTTTGACCGTATTCGTGAGATTATGCACGATTATCCTAAGCGTGAGTTGAATCGTTTGATGGATGATGCTTTGAATACTACTTTAGCTCGTACATTGAGTACAACTCTGTGTACTGTCATCGTGTTGTTAAGTATATTCATTCTTGGAGGTGATACCATTCGAAGCTTTACTTTTGCTCTTCTGATTGGGGTAATCATTGGTACTTATTCGACCTTGTTTATTGCTATGCCAGTGGCGTATGAAATGATGAAACGCAAGCATAAGAAAATAGAAATAGAAGCATAGACCACTATTTCAAAATTCTATAACCCGCAAGAGCCCGTTCTTTTGCGGGTTTTTTATTTTCAGGTTTCAATATTTCAGAAAAAAAGAATATCTTCGTATTTGTAATATTCTATTTATATTCTAAATAAAGCAGTTATCTGCTCTCTTTTAGGAAAATTTCGTTCACGTGACCGCAAATAAGGTTAACTTTGTTCTATATTTATTTTTACCGTATGAAATCGTTAAAACTGCTATTTTTTGCACTAATTCTGATAGGATTAACTTATTCTTGTCAATCAAGTAAGAATATAATTTATGTTCAAAATGCTGGGGCACCTGTTGATTTAAGCAAAAGTACTTTACCAACGCTCCCTGAAATTATCATTAAGAATGGAGATATGCTCAATATTAAAGTCTCGACCTATACAGCCGAAGCTTCTGCTCCATTTAATACAGTTGCTACTTCGGGTTATTTGGTAGACAATCAAGGTGATATAAATTTCCCTGTTTTAGGGAAATTAAATGTTGTTGGACAATCTAAGAGACAGATTGAAGATAAAATCAGAAATTTAATTTATCCAAAATATGTAAATGAGAATACGATTGTTTCTGTAAAAATATCAAATTTCAAAGTGACCATTTTAGGTGATATGGGAGGTAATAAAGTGATTCCTGTTTCTGATGACCGAATTACAATATTAGAGGCTATAGCACAAGCAGGAGATCTACTTTTGTCTGGTCGTAGGGATAATGTTTTATTAATCAGAGAGAATGAAATTGGTAAACGCGAAACTTATCGTTTAGATTTGCGTGACAAAAACCTGATAGATTCTCCTTTTTATTATTTGCAACAAAATGACTTATTGTACATCGAGCCCAATAAAAATAAAGCTCGTATACAAAGCCCAATATTAGGTCAAATACTGACCTATTCTACACCTGTTCTGACCCTAATATCATTGGGCTATACATTACTAAAAAGGTGATTTGACAAATCTTAAAGAGAGAAAAATGGAAAATAATATCAATTTATTAAACAATACTCCAACCAAAAATAAAGCAGATATAATTGATTTGTCTGACATCTTTTGGCGTTATTTTCGTCATTGGCGGTGGATTTTGTTCTCAATCATTGTTGCATTAATTTTAGGGTTCTTCTTTGGTAAAATGCAAACGGAGGTTTATCAGGTTGAAGCTTCAGTCCTTATAAAGAGTCCAGCCAAAGAGGAGTCTGCTCTACTAAAAGATCTTGGTGTTGAGACAAATTCGAATATTGAAAATGAGGTGGAAGTCTTTCGTTCAAAGAGGCTTTTAAATCGAGTTGTTGATACTTTGGGGCTAAATGTATCATATTATTATAAAGCGGTACTGAATAATCTGACTGAATTGTACAATTTCTCGCCCATTAAAGTGTCAGTCAGTAAATCGTTTCTGGCTAATTTAGGGAATGGAACTGTACAATTAACCATCAAACAAACTGGAGAGATTATTTCTGTTGATGGTGTTTGCAAGAACGTCGCTTTTTCAAAATCTTTTAATGATATGCAGATGATAATATCTACTCCTTGCGGAGGTATTCTTTTGATTAAAAAGAAGAGAGATATAGAATTATCACGCCCGCTTATAGTCGTTATTCAAGGCTCTAATGCTATTATTTCCAATATGGCAGTTCAGGCCTCTATCAACAAAAAGAATCAAATTATTGCGCTTTCTACTTTATCATTTACCCCACAAAAAGGGATTGATGTTTTGAATAAAGTGATTGATAGTTATAATGAAGATGCGATGGGTCAAATGAATCAATCTTCCATAAATACAGCAAATTTCATTGCAGAACGAATCCGCCTTTTAACGATTGAACTCTCTGATGTAGAGAAAAAAGTGGAGGACTATCGGCGAATTAATAAATTTTCAGATATCAATGCTCAGTCTTCGACTTACTTGAATAAAAGTATTGTACTCGAAGATAGAAATATTGAGCAAGAAACGCAGTTTCAACTTTTAGGTTTTGTGGAGGATTTTATTACGAACGACAAAAATCAATACTCCCCTTTTCCCAATATTCCGTTAACCGATCAGGGATTGTCAGGAAATTTAGAAAAATATAACCAGCTTTTACTAAAACGAACAAAGGTGCTTGAAAGTTCTTCTACAGAAAGTCCTGTGTTCGAGACTTTGAATAAAGAGATTTCAACGCTAAGGAAATCAATTTTGTCCATGCTTCGAAATGCACGGAAAGTGATGCAGCTGCATCAACAAGAAATTCAGAGAATGAACTCTATTACAGATGAAAAGCTTGATGAGATTCCTCGTCAGGAGCGCGAATTTGTTGAGCTTAAACGACAACAAAAAATTAAGGAACAATTATATGTGTTTTTGTTGCAAAAACGCGAAGAATCAGCCCTTACAATGGCATTGACCCTTCCTAAAGCAATTATAATCAACGAGGCAGGCGTGACGGGTTTGGTTTCTGCCAATAGAAATACCATATTGATGTACTGCTTTATTTTTGGTTTTTTCTTTCCATTGGTTGTTATTTATTTACTCAATTTTTTCAATACCAAGATTTTTGTGCGCAGAGATGTTGAACACCTCACACCTTTGCCAATCATCTCAGAAATGGCACACTCCGAATCCATAGAGAGTTTTGCAGTTACTGAAACAGGAATGGACTCAACAACCGAATTATTCCGATTGCTTCGAACGAAGTTGAACTTTATTTTAGAACAGCCACGAGAAAAGATAATTTTGGTTACATCAACAGAGCCGGGAGAAGGGAAGACATTCATCAGTTCAAACCTGGCATTGGGACTTGCGATGACAGACAAGAAAGTGCTTTTGATCGGATTGGATCTTCGAAAACCTCAATTATCGGAAAAGTTTGGAATTACTCAAAAGGAAGGAATTACCTCTATACTGTCCCATCAGGAAACAGATGTTAACTCTTTGATTTTTGTTTCGCCAGATTATCCCAACTTGTCTGTTCTTCATTCTGGTATTGTGCCCCCTAATCCAAACGAGCTATTAATGAAAGATGAATTGAAAAACTTATTTACCTACTTCAGAGAAAAATACGATTATATTATTTTGGATAGTGCTCCTATTGGTGTGGTGTCCGACTCATTATTGCTGCTTAAATATGCAGATATTACACTCTATGTATGTCGATCTGGTTTTACTGATAAAAAGAGTTTCGATGTAATAAACCGGCTTTCTGAAGAAGATCCTTCTACACGATTGTATCTGATTTTGAATGATTTATCTTTTAGGCATAAATACTACAAATACAGATACCGCTATGGCTATGGTTATGGTTATGGCTATGGGGCAAGTTCCAAAACAAGTAATGATAAAGACAAAAAATGACAAATAGTTCTTTAATTTGTTCAGATTAAAGTATTCGAATGTTACAGAAAAAGAAGATATTGGTTACTGGAGGTGCCGGATTTATTGGATCTAATCTTTGTGAGAAATTACTTTCCAACGAATATGAAGTGGTCTGTCTCGATAATTTTTCAACGGGTCACAAACGAAATGTTGAGCCATTTTTGG
The DNA here is from genome assembly GCA_037139375.1 of Bacteroidales bacterium. Taxonomy (GTDB): domain Bacteria; phylum Bacteroidota; class Bacteroidia; order Bacteroidales; family UBA7332; genus CAXXIC01. The sequence goes on from JBAXGL010000030.1 coordinate 6,221, forward strand.
ACAATAGCCTTTTCAGATTGATTGTTGGTGATATTCGAAACTTGGATGATTGTCGAAGTGCTGTTTCTGGAGTAGATTTTGTGTTGCATCAAGCTGCATTAGGTTCAGTTCCACGCTCAATAAATGACCCGATATCGACCAACGAAGTTAATATTGATGGCTTTTTAAATATGTTGGTTGCTTCGCGTGATGCCGGTGTTAAACGATTTATTTATGCCGCAAGTTCATCTACTTATGGCGACTCTACTTCTTTGCCCAAAATTGAAGATGTGATAGGAAAACCACTCTCGCCTTATGCCATTACAAAATATGTTAACGAGTTGTATGCTGATGTTTTTTCTAAAACGTATGGCCTCGAAACGATAGGGTTGCGTTATTTCAATGTATTTGGCCGTAGACAAGATCCAAACGGTGCTTACGCTGCTGTTATTCCTCTTTTTGTGAAAAAACTTATCGCACATGAATCTCCTCTAATTAATGGTGATGGTGAGTATTCTCGGGATTTTACGTATATCGACAACGTTATTCAGATGAATTTATTAGCGATGAATACAAAATCAAATGAATCTCTGAATACCGTATATAATGTTGCTTTCGGTGAACGCAATACACTTAATGAATTGGTTATCTGTCTCAAAGAATTTTTATCCGAATTTGATGCCGAAATTGCAAATATTCAAGTACATTACGGACCCCCAAGGGTAGGAGATATTCCTCACTCATTGGCTTCCATCGAAAAAGCAAAAGCATTGTTAGGGTACGATCCCAAATACAATTTGCGAGATGGTTTAAGGGAGGCGGTCAAGTATTATTGGAAACTAAATAAATAATCATACGTGTACAAGGTAATCTGTGCACAATCACAGAACAATCAGAGAGATAACAAAATAACAATATGACAAAAATTGCAGTAATTGGTTTAGGATACGTGGGGCTACCTCTTGCCCGTCTTTTCGCTACGAAATATCCAGTGGTCGGTTTTGATATAAACACAGCGCGTGTCTATGAATTGATGAGCGGAAAGGATTCTACTTTAGAAGTTTCAGATGAAAAACTTCAATCAGTCATTGTTGAAGATTTATCGAAACTGAAAGCCACCAATGGACTGTTTTGTTCAACCCAATTGGGTGATATTAAGGAGTGTAATATCTATATCGTTACTGTTCCAACACCTGTGGATAAAAATAATCGCCCCGATCTGACGCCTCTTGTAAAAGCTAGCGAAACCGTTGGAAAAGTAATATCTAAAGGAGATGTGGTGATTTATGAATCCACAGTTTATCCGGGAGCGACAGAAGAAGAGTGTATTCCAGTTGTGGAAAAGGTTTCAGGTTTGAGGTTTAATATTGATTTCTTTGCGGGCTATTCTCCAGAGCGCATCAATCCTGGAGATAAAGAGCATACTGTTGAGAAAATAAAGAAAGTTACCTCCGGTTCAACCCCGGAAATAGCGATTAAAATTGATGAGTTGTATCAGTCTGTCATAATTGCAGGCACTCATTTAGCAACCTCCATCAAAGTGGCGGAAGCGGCAAAAGTGATAGAAAATTCTCAACGCGATATCAATATTGCATTTGTAAATGAATTGGCAAAAATATTCAATCGTTTGGGTATTAATACGCAAGATGTGCTGGATGCTGCAGCATCGAAATGGAACTTTCTGAAATTTCAACCCGGTTTAGTGGGTGGTCATTGCATCGGTGTCGATCCTTACTATTTGGCACAGAAAGCTCAAGAGGTGGGTTATCATCCCGAAATTATACTTGCAGGTCGTCGGATGAATGACGGCATGGGAGAGTATGTGGCCTCTCAGGTGGTGAAGTGTATGATTCGTAAAGGTGTGACGGTGAAAGATGCGAATATTCTTATTTTAGGGATTACGTTTAAAGAAAACTGTCCCGATGTTCGAAATACCAAGGTGGTGGATGTAGTGGCTGCATTGAAGGATTATGGCACAAATATCACCATATTTGACCCGTGGGCTAATCCGTTGGAAGTCAAACACGAATATAATCTCGAAACTATAACAGCATTAGGTCAGGATAAATATGAAGTCGTTGTTTTGGCAGTAGCACACAACGAATTTAAAACCCTTGATATTTCTGCACTTAAAGTATCAGACAATAGTGTTGTCTATGATGTTAAAAGCATTTTGCCACCTGAAATAGTTGACGAGGTTTTATAAAAGATGAGATTTAAATAACCTGTATTCGGGATAAGAAGTCATATAAATAATTGACAATCGCAGTTATCAATAAGGTAATAAGGTTGAGATATGTGTTAATTTCGTTTTTCTACTAAGGTTAAAAACTTATTTGCTAATTCTTTTAACCTTAGTAGCCTTAATAATGAGTCTCATTAAAACCTTATTACCTTATTTTTAAGCAGTCATTAGTTAGAAATTAATCTCTTATCCCGAACTCAGGTTACTGTGCTTTTCAGCAGCCCTAAATAATGAAGAATGATATGTGACCATCACTCTTTTTTATTCAATGCAAATAATCTTTCCACATCCGGCATATTTCACCAATGTAGGTTTGCCGTCTATGCCTATAGTTCCAAATTCAACGCCTACAGTTACAATAAGTGTGACATTTTCTGATACAGGAGTTGCCTGCTCATGATATTGAAGCGAACAGGTCTGTTCCTCGATGGTGCCATGTGTTGGCAGCCACTGTTCTTTGTGTGAAAAAGAGTGATGACGAAACGTCTTCTGGATGGATTGAAATTCTGCTTTTTCATCTGAAAATGCGACATCCGAAATCCCACCCAAATTAATGCTTATTCTGAAATAGGGTAGTTTCCTGAAGTTATAGAGATGAAGGGCTGTTACAATTGTTGGTATCGTGACCGTTGCAACCCCACTGATTCTCTCAATAGATGCAGTGATTGGCACTCTTAATACGCTTTCCAATACTTGCTTGCGGCTCAGATTAAATCCCGTAAGCAGAGGTTTGTTTTTGGTGAGAAAAAGACCCCTCTTGCCTAATTCACTTTTTGTGTCAGTTTGCTGTATTTTCTTTGACAAACCGTTGAGGGTTCCGATAACCGGATAATCCTCCACACTCTTTACTTCGCCATAGGCATTTCGAATCATTCTTGCTAATCGGGTGCAGCCCACCCACTCTGAGTTGTTTCGCCTGACCACGTCAAATCGTGGAGATGTTTTTATCATTTTCTTGCTTGGACCACCCGTTTTTCTTACATACACAGTTTCACTGCCCTGTATTGTATAGTAGGTTACGTCGCCTAAAGTGCCTGTGAAGGGTTGTACTCCACCTTTTACTACTCTTGCCATAATTAGTCGTTGTTTGGTCTGAGAATGCTCTTATGATGAAAGTAAAATTAGGTAATTAAATATAAATTTTAAAATAAGAATATCACAAAGATAATACATATCATTTATTATATGAAAAATAAATAGTAAAAGTATGGGATATCTATATAAAATATAAGTATTGTTTAGCTATTGTACGTAGATGTATATGTGAGAGTTGTGAGATAAAGAGTATTATGAAATATGTATTTTGAAGTTAAAATGGTATTCTGAAGGAACAGAAATCTTCTCCATGGAGACTATTTGTTTCAATTATTAAGTTTTGAGTCGAGTATTTGTGATACAATAGCTGAACGTATTCTGATAGTAAAATGTGCCGTAACAACCGGTTTTTTTGTTTCTTTTTTTGTTATTCTGACAATTTTGCTGGTTTTTTTGCTGTTTTTTGCTGTTGTTTTGGTTAAAAATAGCTTTAAAAATATATTATTTTACGATTGTTTATTAACTTTGGCACAACTATATTGGCTGTATTGTTGTTATTTTATAAATAGTTGCTCTCAGGATAAAAAATATTTACGCATGAAAAGAAGTCTGCTTATTATATTTACACTTTCGTTGTCACTTGCTTTAACTGCACAGGTTATCAAGCCGTTTAAAATTGCCTACCAAAAAACTCAACGGGGAGGAATTGTTTATTTGGCAAATGTTGGACTGAAAACTTATTCTAAAGATTCTACAGCAATGCCACCCGATAATGGTGTTTCTAACAATCAATTGCCAAGTCAATATCTTGATATTGATAATGACCCATCTACATTTATGAGTTCTTCGGATAGCTTGAATTTACCTGATTGTAGTGATATTTCTTACGTTGGTTTATATTGGGGTGGGGCCGCCTCAAAAATTAATTCTAGAATTAATCAGATTAATAAAATTAAATTTAAAGCAAATAATGATTCATATATAGATTTAGTTGCAGATGCAATTGTTGATTCAACTTCGTCGCTCAATTTGTGGGGTGGTTCTTATTTTTGTTTTAAAAATCTTACTGATTTATTCAAGACCTCAGCATCAAAGTATAATAATAAATTTCGTGCTACATTAGCCAATATAGTATCTGAATCTACCCCTCCAAATCTAGTTGGAACGTCACCCGAGATAAATAAATTTTCTGGATGGAGTATTGTTATTGCGTATAAAAATGAATTGCAAAATTTAAGGCAACTTACTATTTATGATGGACTATCTTATATTGGAGTAGATAAACCACCTATTGAAATTCCTTTTACAGGGTTTCAGACCCCTAAGCAGGGTGCTGTAACCTTTGAAATAGGACATTTTTCATGGGACGGAGATCGAGATGTAAAAGGAGATTCTTTATCTATTAAGTCCGGCCTTAACAATACGTACAATTATTTGTACGATACATCCAATAGCATAGATAATATTTTTAATTCAACAATTTCAAATAAAGGAGTATTGACGCCTTTTAGAAAGCCAAGTTATAACAATAATTTCTGTATTGATGCTGATGTTTTTAGCCCAGATAATTCAACTAGAAAATATATTGGATGGGGTGATATCTCTATGACGTTAAAACTTACCACTGGTAAAGAAGCTTATTTGACTCAAGTTGTTACACTTGCTATTGATGCCTATATTCCTGACAACCGACTTGGGATGCGAGTTAAAAAGATTCCTAAAATAGGCGATTTTGATAATATTGTGCGACCTGGTGATACGTTAGAATATACTTTTTTAGGTAACAATGTGGGGACTGATAAGTCGCAAGAATCTTATATTTATACCAAAATTGAGCGAAACGCCAATTTTGTGCCCGGTTCTCTTCGTATAAAAAGCGGACCTAATGCTGGAGTGAAATCGGATGCCGCGGGTGATGATCAGGCTTTTTATGACCCTGTTACCCGAATGGTGAAGTTTTGGGTTGGAACTGGGGCGAATGGTACACACGGTGGGCTTATTAATTATGATCCTGACGGCAAGGATAGTACGGTAGTCAGTTTTCGTGTTACTGCCACGTCTAACTGTCTCGACCTACAGTGCGATAATGTGATTGATACCCATGGTTTTATCCATGGGCAGGGATTGCAGTCAGGAGCACACTTCGAAAGTGACCAAGTGCCTCAATATTTTGATGATGCTACGTGTACAATCAATGAAATCAGTAATAAATCGTCTGTGATTGTTTTTCAAGATTGCCCACCCATCGAAGCAAAATCGAACTCTCCGGTGTGTGAAGGAAGTGATTTGAATTTAGTGGGCACGTATTCGCCGAATGCGACTTACTCTTGGACTGGGCCTGATGGTTTTACCAGTAACGAACAAAACCCAGTGATAAAAAATGTTTATTCTAGTTACAATGCTGGGAAATACACCCTGACTCTTACCTTGACCGATGCAAGTTGTGCTCCATTTGTTTTGACAACTGATGTTGTCGTTAAACCTACAAACTCTGCTAATGCAGGTGTTGATCAATCCATTTGCACATTGACCACTCAATTGAAAGCCACTGCACCAGCTTCGGGCACAGGGAAGTGGAGTTTTGTCGGAGTCGACCCGAGTGTGATCATTTCTTCCGAAACTTCAGCCACGACACGAGTTTCATTCAAAAAACCAGGGGTCTACAAATTTGAATGGAAGTTACCTGACGTTTGTTCCAAACCAGATACAGTCACCATATCAGTGGGCGTCAATTGTCCGTTAGTGATAACGAATGAAACACACACCATCAAAGTGGATTCAACAGCGACTCGTATATTGACAATCAACGATACCTCTTTCGATAACAAGTTTGTGGTAAATACTTTGCCTGTAGTTGGACCCAAACACGGAGATGTTTCTATCAATAGCAATGGGTCTTACACCTATACTCCCCGAGTAGGGTATGTTGGAAAAGATACCGTTGTAGTGAATGTATGTGATACGCAAACTTCGAAGCACTGTGCGAATGATACGGTTTTTGTAACAGTTATTCCACTTGACCCATTTATTTTAGTGAATGAACACCGCACCATTGTGCAAGATGGACAAGATACTGGAAATTTGACCACCAATGACACCTCCAAAAATCAGTGTTTTCATGTCACTAAAAAGACTAATCCTTTAAACGGAAATGTGACAGTGAATGATAATGGTAGTTATACTTACAAACCATTTTCTGGTTTCTCAGGGAAAGATCAATTTATAGTTACTGTTTGCAATTGTCAGATTCCTCAGCAGTGCGGTGTCGATACTGTATTTATTGATGTTACCCCTTTAGGTGCTCTTATTCTGAAAAACGAACGGGATACTATATCAGTGGGTGGTGTTGCTACCGGCGTTTTGACGACGAATGATATCTCTAAAGATCAATGTTTTAAGGTGAATAAGACGGTAGTCGTTCCACCTCAACATGGGAATTTTATAATCACAAACGAAACCACCTATACCTATACACCCAATGCAGGATATATTGGTAAGGATATGATTGTGGTCAATATTTGTGATTGCCAATCACCCGCGAAATGTGCCAATGATACGGTGTTTATTACCGTCAACCCATTGGGTTCGAAACCTGTAGCTCATGATGATGTTTATACAGTTACTTCAGGTAAGTTGGCTGAAAATGATGAACTGAGTCAGAATGGACCTAATATCTGGACTAAAGTGACAGATCCGCCTGTAGGTTCTGTTGTTGTAAATTCTGACGGTACATTTGTTTATACACCGCCAACTCCTGATTATTCTGGAACTGTGACGTTTACCTATCGAATTACTGATGCAAATAATAAGACTTCAGACGCAACTGTAACTATCACTATTACCCCTATATTTGTTCCTGGTGGCTATTCGCCCAATGGAGATGGTAAGCACGATAAGCTCGTGATTAATGGACTGGATGCTTATCCACAACATATATTCACCATCTTTAATCGTTGGGGAAATAAAGTTTTCGAAGCGCATCCTTATCTCAACGATTGGGATGGTACGAATATGTTTGGAGTCACTTACGGTGGTCGCATTTTGCCGAATGGTACTTATTTTTATATTTTGGAATTAGGTACTGGGTATAAGACGTTAAAAGGCGTTATTTACTTAAGTAGATAGTCACTTTCAACTTGTTTCGTAAATAGATGCGAAATAATTGCTCTCTGGTTGTAAAAATTATGAGAGGGTCAAAAGTGAAAGATAAAATTCAGTTTGGGAAAAATCTATTGCCAAGTTGAAACAAAATGTTAGCTGAATTAAAAGAGATTTTTATAAATGAAGAAACTACTCATATTATTACTGTGCTGTACAGGGTTTTTGGAGTTAAAAGCCCAACAAGATCCTATGTACACACATTATATGGATAATACGCTGGGGATTAATCCGGCTTACGCTGGTAGCCGCGATGCACTGACGGTAACGCTTTTGCATCGAACACAATGGCTTAATTTCCCTGGAGCTCCGACGACACAGACAGTAACTGCACATGCTCCTGTTTTCAATGATCTTTTTAGTCTAGGGGTTTCGGTTGTGAATGACGTGATTGGACCCGTGCGAAACAGTTCCTTTTTTGTGGATTACGCTTATCGGGTTCAGTTGACTCCTACTAGTAAACTGGCATTTGGCTTGAAGTTTGGTTTGAATGCTATTCAGGCGAGTTTAGCGAATATCGATGTCGAATATGTTGGCTCGGGCTCTATGGGAGATCCCGCATTTTCAGAAGATTTAAACGGACAGATTTCTCCTAATTTGGGATTTGGAGTTTATTACACCAACAATAAGTTCTATTTGGGAGTTTCCACTCCCCGTTTGTTCGATTCTAATATTCATTCTAGTGTAGATGCATCTATCTATAAAGAGCAAAAGCACTATTTCTTGATTGCCGGAAATGTTTATCCTGTGAGAGAGGAACTGGATTTTGTGCCTACTACGTTTGTGAAAATTACGAAAGGTGCACCTATTGAAGCAGACTTGACTGGCTGTTTTGTTTATCAGAACAGATTTAATATTGGTGCCATGTACCGAACTGGAGATGCTATCGGTTTATTGACAGGTATTAACTTGTCAGAGCAGTTTTATATTGGTTATTCTTTTGATTGGTCTACCGTAAACTCTACCTCAAAATACAATAATGGAAGCCACGAAATCGTATTGCGGTATGATTTTATATTTACAGGAAAAGGCAAAATTCGTTCCCCTCGCTATTTTTAATGAATTACGAATGATGTGTTAGAAAATTATGCAGTTATGAAGAAATTATATATCTATATCCTTTTAATCGTTTGTCCTTTTACTTTGGTAATAGGGCAAAAGAATTTGAAGGAGATCAAGGGTGATAACTTTTACAAAGAGTATTCCTACACCGAAGCTATTAAGAAATATACGTCGGCAGGATCTTTAACCGTTGATGGGTTTAGAAAGTTGGCTGAAAGTTACCGCAATATGGGGAATTTTGCTGATGCAGAGGAGTCTTACCGTGCATTTATAAATAAATCGAAAGCAACGCATGATGATTGGTTTAATTTCGCATTGGTGCTGAAAACTAATGGCAAATACGATGAGGCTAACACTTGGCTGATGAAATTCGCAGAAGTAAGACCCAATGACCTTAGAACACAGAATTACTTAAAAACCAAAGGCGATTTTGTCACAATTCAGAAGGATCAGGGAAAGTTTTCGATTGAAGATTTGGCATTAAATACAGCGGATAAAGATTTTGCACCTACATTTTTCAAAGAGTCAATTGTTTTTTCATCGAGTAGAGAGGGTATACCCTCTGTCGTAAGAAAATACAATTGGGATAAACTTCCATTCCTGAATCTGTTTCAATCGGATATCAGTGCCGATGGAGAGTTGTCAGCACCCTATTATTTTAATACAAAACTGAATAAGAAATGGCACGAAGGAACTACCAGTTTTAGTAATAATGGAACGTTCTTAGCTTTTACACGGGATAACTATGACGGAAAAGGAAAAGATGGTGTCATTCGGTTAGAGATTTTCTTCAGTACATTTGATGGACGCCGGTGGAGTAATCCAGTGCCATTTGTATTGAATAGCCCTGATTATTCTGTAGGTCATCCTTGTTTGACTGAAGATGGAAATACGCTCTATTTTGCGAGTGATGTGAGTGGAGGATACGGTGGAGTTGATCTTTATAGAATTCGAAAAGATGAAAAAGGGGAGTGGGGAAAAGAGGAAAACTTAGGGCCTAAAGTGAATACCGAAGGCAATGAAATGTTTCCTTTTTATGAAGAGAAAAGCAAAACTCTTTTCTATGCTTCGAATGGATTAAACGGGCTTGGAGGTTTAGATATCTACTATTCCAGAAATACCAACAATAGCTTCTCAGAGCCTAAGAATTTAGGTGCTCCCATCAATTCGCCGTACGATGATTTCTCACTCATTATAAACAAAGAGTTGAAAAAAGGATACTTTACATCGAACAGAGAAGGTGGTGCGGGTGACGACGATATCTATTCATTTTTAGTCAAGAAGCAAATATTCGGTGGAAAGAAAATTATTGGCGTGGCAAAAGATCGCAAAGGGCGCAAATTAGTCGATACCGAAGTGAGTTTGCTGGATGAAAATCAGAAAGTCATTGCCACAGTCAAAACATTGGCAGATGGTGCCTACGAATTTGAGGCGGAAGCTAATAAGCTCTATTCGTTGAGTGGTGTCAAACCGAAGTACACTGAAGGATCAAATCAAGCAGATACACACGTCAAAGCTGATGTGATAGTGGCTGATGTGGTGTTGGATAATATGTTTAAAAAGTTAATCGGAACAGCAAAAGATAAATCAGGTGAAATATTATCTGAGACCGTCGTGAAATTGACAGAAAAGGGTGGCGCTGAAATCGGAACTGTGACAACGACTAAAGATGGAAAATATGCTTTCGATATATTGGCAAACAAACAATACAATCTTGTTGGCAAAAAGCCTAACTATTTTGATGGAAAAAACAGTGCGAATTCTAATGTGCCGGAAGAGGTGATAGTTGCTGATGTAGTATTGCAAGATTTAAAGAAAGATCGTTTGATAAAGGTGGATCCTATTTACTTTGATTTGAGTAAATGGAATATTAGACCTGATGCTGCAAAAATATTAGATCAGATTGTGGCTATTATGAATGAATATCCTACTTTGGAGATTGAATTAGGTTCACACACTGATTGTAGAAGCAGTTTTAAATTCAATATGGATTTGTCGACCAAACGAGCTAAAGCCAGTGCTGACTACATTAAACAACGTATTACCCGTCCAGAGCGTATTTATGGAAAAGGATATGGCGAAAGTCAGTTGTTGACCAACTGTCCGTGTGAAGGTAAAGTGAAATCGAACTGTTCGGAAGAAGATCATCAGAAAAACAGACGAAC
>JBAXGL010000031.1:0-16444 GCA_037139375.1 Bacteroidales bacterium
CGGACGGGGTAGAGGTGGCACGAAATCGGTTTGTAGAAGTCGGTTTTGCCTTCGCGATAGGCCTTTTCAATGGCGCATTTACATTGACCTTTCTCGTCGTAGAAGGTAAACACACATTCTCGACCGTTCACAATCTGAGTCACCAAATCACCTTCGATGTCGATGTACGAAACGCCCTCTTCTTCAATCAGTTGTTGCGAGGCTGGACTCAAATCGTCCCAAATCAAGGGAAGAATTTCTTTTATCTTGTCGCGTTCGTCGAATAGGAGTGGTGCTCCCGAGTCGCCGTCGATGCAGCAGGCACCTTTGCACACCTCCAGATTGCAGATGAATTCGCGTTCGATGAGGTCGAGGCTGATTATGGTATCTTCTATTTGAAGCATTTAACTGAGAAGTTAAGAAGTTATCGGGAGTTAAAGTAGTTATGTATTAAACTCAATACCTACCTGATTCCAATCTATTTTTTTGAAAACAAAGACGCAAAAACACAAATATTGACTTTGCGTTTTCGCGCCTTTGCGTTTAATATTTGGGCTTTACTTTATCAAGTTCTTGCCAGTCATTTCGGCAGGAACAGCTATGTCGAGGATTTTGCACAACGATGGTGCAACGTCTGCCAGAATTCCGTTTTCTACTTTCGCCGATTTGTTGTCGGTTACATAGATGAATGGAACTGGGTTCAACGAGTGAGCCGTGTTTTCGCTGCCATCTTCATTCAGAGCGTTGTCTGCATTTCCGTGGTCGGCAATGATAATTACTTCGTATCCGTTTGCTTTCGCAGCTTCTACGGTCTCTTTCAGGCAGTTGTCGATGGCAACCACCGCTTTTTCGATGGCAGAATAAACGCCGGTGTGACCCACCATATCGCCATTCGCATAGTTACAAGCGATGAAGTCGTATTTTTGTTCGCCGATAGCCGCTACCAGTTTGTCCTTCACTTCGTAAGCACTCATTTCGGGCTGAAGGTCATACGTCGCCACTTTCGGAGAAGAAACCAAGATGCGCTCTTCTCCGTCGAATTCGTTTTCGCGACCACCTGAGAAGAAGAACGTTACGTGAGCATATTTTTCAGTTTCTGCGATGCGGAGTTGTTTTAATCCCAAAGCCGAAACGTACTCTCCAAGCGTGTTTTGCACGTTGTCTTTGTCGAACAAAATGGTCAACCCTTTGAACTTCGAATCGTAAGGAGTCATTGTGTAGTAGTGCAACGGAATCGTTTTCATTCCGAATTCCGGCATATCTTGTTGCGTCAACACGATGGTGAGCTCTTTCGCACGGTCGTTGCGGAAGTTGAAGAAAATCACCACGTCGCCTTCCGAAATTTTCGCAATCGGATTGCCAGCAGCGTCCACTTTCACCAGCGGTTTGATAAATTCGTCGGTCACGCCGTCGGTGTACGATTGTTGCACTGCTGCTACGAAGTCTGTCGTTGGAGTTCCCACGCCGTTCACCATCAGGTCGTACGAGTCTTTCACACGTTCCCAACGTTTGTCGCGGTCCATGGCGTAGTAGCGACCGATTACGGTTGCCAACTCTCCTGCCGAACCTTTCAAATGGTTTTCGAGTTGCTCAAGGAATCCTTTTCCGCTGCGTGGATCGGTATCGCGTCCATCCATAAATGCATGAACAAATGTTTTCTCTACGCCAAACTCTTTCGAGATGTCGCACAACTTGAAGAGGTGATCCATCGAGCTGTGCACGCCGCCGTCCGACACCAAACCAAGCAAATGTACTTGTTTGTCGTTCGCTTTAGCATACGTGAAAGCCTCTACGATTCCTTCATTTTTCAAGATAGAGTTGTCGCGGCAAGCGATATTGATTTTAACCAAATCCTGATACACCACGCGACCCGCGCCAATGTTCAGGTGACCCACTTCCGAGTTACCCATCTGACCTTCGGGCAAACCCACATCTTCGCCCGACGCCAACAGGTGCGAGTTCGGATACGTTGCGTTCAGATAATCCCAATATGGAGTTGGTGTGTTGTAGATTACGTCTTCTTTTCCGTGGTGTCCGATTCCCCAACCATCGAGAATCAGCAAAAGTGCTTTTTTAGCCATAATAAATGAGTGTTATTTTGTTGATAAACAGTTTTTTAATTTACCTCTTTCTATACCTTGTTTTCAGAGCGCAAAGGTACGAAAATTATTTCTCACTGCCATTCGCTGTGCGCGTTAAACAACATCAAAACAGCGTCCGCTATACCTTTGTTCGATTTTCTGCAGATTGGGGCGCGTCCCTCACACCCTCGCGTCTGGCATTCATTTGCTATTCCTCGCGCAAAAAATACCTCTTTCTTCTACTCCAACGTTCATTACAACGTTAAGTATTCGATTTAGTTTCATCATTATAGTCATTCATTTAACACAAAAGACCTTCTCCGAAGTTATCGAAGAAGGTCTTTTAGTAAAAAAGATACAAGACTACACGTCCATTTTTCCTTGCATTTTTTCGCTCACCGTAGCATCAATCACTGAAATGACGGTGAGGTTGACGATGTCGCGCACACCCGTTTCGATGTCGGTGAAGTGGATGGGTTTATTCAGTCCCATTTGGATAGGGCCAATTACTTCGCATCCAGCCATTTCTCGCATCAGTTTGTACGCTGCGTTTGCTGAACTTAGGTTCGGGAAAATAAGAGTATTCACATCTTTACCGTTCAGTTTACTGAATGGAAATTTCGTGTCGCGCAACTTTTTGTTTAGTGCAAAGTTAACCTGCATTTCGCCATCCACGATCATGTCTGGATAGTTTTCGTGAAGATGCTCAACTACAGAGTGAACAGCCGATGGGCTTCCCGTTTCGTCTGCGCCAAAGTTTGAGTAAGAAATCATTGCCATCACTGGGTCATTAGCAAAGAATTTTACAGAATTGTTTGTCAGACGAGCTATGTCAATAAGCGTTTCGGGTGTTGGGTGGCGATTTATGAGGGTATCGGAGAGGAAGAATGTTCCTTTCTTAGAGTTCACAATGTGCATGGCTCCAAAATGTTTGAATCCTTCGCGTATGCCGATTACCTCTTTGGCGATGCGTGTTGTTTCAGAATATTTGGTATAGGTGCCGGTGATGAATGCATCGGCATCGCCTGTTTCTACCATCATCATTCCGAAATAGTTGCGATCGTTCATTTTCTCGAAAGCTTCGCTGTACATCATACCATGACGGCCACGTCTTTCAGTGAGGATTTTTGCAAATTTGATGCGGCGTTCTTCTTCGCGGTCGTGACGTAGATTTACGATTTCGATGCCTTCGATAGAGATGTTGAGGTCTTCCGCCAGTTTTTCGATGCGTTCTTCGTTACCCAATAAAATAGGAAAACAATAACCTTCTTCTTTGGCTTTGACAGCGGCTTTCAACATATTTGCGTGATTGGCTTCAGCAAATACGACACGTTTTGGGTTTTGACGAGCCATTTCAGAGAAGCGGCGGATCATTTTGTTGTCGCTGCCCATTAAGTCGAGCAGTTGGTTTTTGTAACCTTCCCAATCGGTGATTGGTTTGCGGGCGACACCCGATTCGATGGCTGCTTTGGCAACAGCAGGAGCTACTGTGGTCAAAAGGCGAGGATCGAGAGGTTTAGGAATGATGTAATCACGACCAAATTTCAATCGACTGATGTTGTAAGCCGCATTGACTACGTCGGGAACGTCTTTTTTTGCTAATTCAGCAATTGCCAGTACGGCAGCCAACTTCATCTCTTCGTTGATGCAACTGGCGTGAACATCAAGTGATCCACGGAATATGTATGGGAATCCAAGAACGTTGTTGATTTGGTTAGGATGGTCTGAACGACCTGTGGCGAAAATAATATCGGGGCGAGATTCAATCGCATCTTTATACGAAATCTCTGGATTTGGATTCGCCAAAGCAAAGACGATCGGGTTGTCGTTCATCGTCTGTACCATCTCTTTCGACAGTACGTTTGCGATGGATAATCCGAGAAATACGTCAGAGCCTTTTACAGCATCAGCCAGTGTTTTGATGTTGCGTGTGGTGGCAAACATCTTCTTTGAAGGTGTCAGGTCTGTGCGATCAGTCGTGATAACACCTTTGCTGTCGACCATTACAATGTTTTCTTTGCGAGCACCGAGCATCATATAGAGTTTGGTGCAAGAGTTTGCTGCAGCGCCAGCACCGTTTACGACTATGATGATGTCTTCAATTTTTTTGCCTACGATTTCGAGTGCATTGATCAATCCTGCCGATGAAATAATCGCTGTGCCGTGTTGGTCGTCGTGCATCACTGGGATGTCGAGTTCTGCTTTCAGTCGCTCTTCGATTTCGAAACACTCTGGTGCTTTGATGTCTTCGAGATTGATTCCCCCGAAGGTAGGAGCAATCGCTTTGACAGCTTGAATGAATTTTTCGGGATCTTTTTCATCTACTTCGATATCGAACACGTCGATGCCTGCAAAAATCTTGAACAAAAGACCTTTTCCTTCCATCACGGGTTTTCCAGCTAATGCTCCAATGTCTCCTAATCCTAATACTGCGGTTCCATTCGAAATAACAGCCACTAAGTTGCCTTTAGCGGTATATTTGTAGGCGTTTCCTGGATCTTTCTCGATTTCTAGACACGGTTCGGCGACTCCGGGAGAGTAGGCAAGCGAAAGGTCTGATTGGGTACTGTAGGGTTTTGTGGGAACAACTTCAATTTTTCCGGGCTTACCCATGGAGTGATATAGCAGGGCGGCCTCTTTCGATTTTGTTGGCATAATGTTGATGTATAAGTGTTTATATATTGTTCTAAAAGAATGGTTGTTTGTAATTTTTCGCAAGCAAAATTAGCTAAATTTAATGGAATTGGAAGTTTGATGTTCTTAAATAATGGTAAAAAATGAGATTGTTGTGAACTATCTTTTTCAGATTGAATATCAATTTGCAAAAATAATAAATTGTAAGGATGAATAGTGCTTCTTAAAACAATTTGAAACTAAAATCTTTTCCAATTGTTGTATTGGGTATAAATAAATTGCGAAATGAATGACAGACGTCAATTTCTTCTGAATGATAAATCTGTTGGGGCAGGAGCATCTGTGGTATATTGGATGAGTCGCGATCAACGAGTATGGGATAATCACGCATTAATGGCGGCTACAATGTTTGCCAAAGAGAATGAAAAGGTGATAAATGTTGTATTTTGTATAGATTCTTTCTACCCAAATGCAAACCTTCGGTCGTTCGATTTTTTGATAAGGGGTTTACAGGAGGTTTCAGAGACACTAGCGAAGTTGCAAATCCCTTTCCGTTTGCTTTATGGTCATCCGCCAGACACATTGCCTATTTGTTTGAAGGAACTGGGATGTGCTACACTATTCTCCGATTTTGATCCATTGCGCGTCAAACAGCAATGGAAAGTTGCACTGAATAAGGTCATTGAATGTCCACATTACGAAGTGGATGCACATAATATTGTGCCGTGTCGGTTGGCATCGCCTAAAGAAGAATTTGGTGCATATACCATTCGACCCAAAATAAATCGACTTTTGCCCGAGTTTCTCGACGATTTACCGCCGTTGGAGTGGCAACAATCCTTGTTTACTTCTGTTTCGGTACAACATGCTGAATCTACATCAAAACTGAATGCCACTGAAATATTAGAACGCATGAATTTGGATCGGAGCGTAGGGGTGTTGGATTTAGAATCAGGAGAAAAAGCGGCACATAAGGCTTTATCTGATTTCACTGAACATCGACTGGGTATGTACAACGAGTTGCGAAATGACCCTGAAAAAGAGTGTCAGTCGAACTTGTCACCTTATTTGCATTATGGACAACTGTCTGCTCAACGAGTAGCCTTGGAGGTGCAGAAGGCTGATGTTGCATCCGAAAACAAAGCGGCTTTTCTCGAAGAGTTGATAGTGCGGCGCGAGTTGTCAGATAATTATTGCTTTTACAATCCGCATTACGATAAAATAGTCGGTGCTGCTGCCTGGGCGCAAAAGACCTTGAACGAGCATGTGCTTGATGAGCGTGAATACCTTTATTCTTTACCTCAGTTTGAACAGTCCAAAACACACGATCGACTTTGGAATGCGGCTCAAAAACAGCTTCTCCTCGAGGGTAAAATACACGGCTATATGCGTATGTATTGGGCAAAAAAGATACTGGAATGGACCACTTCAACTGCTCAAGCACTAGAATTTGCGATTTTCTTGAATGACAAATATGCGCTTGATGGTCGCGACCCGAATGGTTATGTGGGTTGCCAATGGGCAATTTGTGGCGTGCACGACCGTGCATGGGGCGACCGCCCTGTTTTTGGTAAAATACGTTTTATGAATGCGAATGGCTGTAAGCGAAAGTTTGATGTAGAGGCGTATATAAGCAAATTTGAGTTGTCGAAATTGTTGTTTTGATTGTTTTAGACTTGATGTATTTGCACCCTTTTATAAATGGTTAAATCCTAAAATATACAACCTTGGAGGCGACAAATCTTATTTTAGAATAATTTCATTTAGACATTAATCCTTATTTTTAAAGTCATGTTAATTAGGCTTTTGCTATGCCTTCCGCATGACTTACTTTTTTTGGCGCAAAAAAAGTAAGTAAAAAAACATAGACAAAATAAACTCGATCGCTCGCCCGTGTGACATTCTTCTTTAAATTCACCTTAGAATTCGGGCTTCTCTCGTCAAACAGTATTTTGTCAGTCTGGTATTTGTGTCTACCCTTTGGGCCTTCGATTTTATGTAAATCTGGTAGATGTAAGATTCTCAAATCCCACTGCATTGTCATCATAAATCCGAAAAAAATATTTAATTACAAAACACCACAATAGATAGCATTTGAAAATGTGTGCCCTTTCGCCGACGAGTAAAACAGCCAAACATGAAACTCACCTCCTTCGAGTGAGAATGGCAGAGTAGGATTTGTTACTTTTGCTACGAAAAAGGTAGATAAAGTACATTAATTCGTTACACCACAAATTAAAAACGACCTACAAGTCAATGTAAGTCGTTGATAATCAGCAGTCGGGGTGACAAGATTCGAACTTGCGACCACTGGTCCCCCAGACCAGTACTCTAAACCGGGCTGAGCTACACCCCGCGATTGCGACTGCAAATGTAGAGAATATTTTCAAAAACGACAATATCCGTCTGTAGAAAAGACTGAATTCTTCGATAGAATCAGCTCCTATAAGCCAAACCCTTCGGCAAAGAAATCGAGTGCTTCGAAGATGAGCTCTTTTGAGGCTTGCTGGTTGATGCAGATTTCGCCAACCTCCGCCATCAGTGTGAAATTGATAATACCTGCTTCGTTTTTCTTGTCGTGCATCATTAGCTCGAAGAGGCGATCGTAGTGTTTGCAGGTAAAGAAGAATGCACCGTAATTTGCTTTGACAAATGTCACCACTTGTTTCAACTTTTCGTAAGGAAAGCCGACGATTTTGTGCGACAGGTAGAGTTCGCAAACGGTTCCCCAAGCCACAGCGTATCCGTGTGGTACAGGGCGATCTTCTTCGAACGAAAGGCTCTCGAACGCGTGTCCCACCGTGTGCCCAAGGTTCAGCGCTTTGCGGATTCCGTGTTCGTAGGGGTCTTCGGTCACGATGCGCTCCTTCACCAATACCGATTCACCGACGAGTTTCGTCAGGTAGTCGTAGTCGATTTTTGCGAAATCGAAAGCCAACAGTTTCTTGAAATCTTCGTCGTTGCTGATGATTCCGTGTTTCAGCATTTCGGCATACCCTGAGAGGATATTCTGCAAATCGAGCGTTTTGAAAAATTCGGAATAGAGCACCACCGTGTGTGATGGGGCAAATGCGCCGATTTCGTTTTTTAGTCCGTTGAAGTTGATGCCCGTTTTGCCACCCACTGCTGCATCTACGGCGCCTAGCAGCGTGGTGGGAATATTGATGTACTGAATGCCGCGTTTGAAAGTTGCAGCAGCGAATCCGCCAAGATCAGTTACCATTCCGCCACCCAGATTGAGTAGCAATGATTTACGTGATGCATCGTTTTGGCTTAACGTCAACCACACGCTTGCTAACGATTCAAGCGTCTTGTGTGTGTCGTCGGCTTCGATTACAATGGAATAGGCGTTTTTCAAACGTTCTACTTCGCTAAGATAGGGGAGACAAAGCTCATTCGTATTTTTGTCGGTCAGCACAAAGATTTTATCAAACGAAATTCCTGAAAGAATACGCTCGATGTCTGCATTCAAATCGCGGCTGATGTGTATATTCTGTACCATAATTGTTTTGCCAGTAAGCCACCAAAACACCAAGAAACACAAAACTCACCGATTACTAAGTGAAACTTTGAGACTTTGTGCCTTTTTGGCAATTAATCTTAATTCGGCAAAGATAATGATTTTGCACGAAAGAGACAGACTCGCGTATTTTTGAACTCAATTTCGGTCGAAATAGGAAATAATTTCAAGTCAGAAACAAATAATGAAATTTTTCTTTAATTTTTCGACAATCTGCTTTATCATCTCTACTATTATTTGTAATTTCGCATCGAAATTCTGAAAAGGCGATTAATTAATATACAATAGCATATATCAACATGGCATTAAAATTTATCACAGCCGCCGAGGCTGCAAGTTACGTAAAACATGGCGATAACATCGGATTTAGCGGTTTCACTGCTGCCGGTAGCCCGAAAGTAGTAGCAGGAGAGATTGCGAAAATCGCCGAAGCAGAACACGAAAAAGGAAATCCTTTCAAATTAGGGCTTTTCACTGGTGCATCGTCTGGAGATGGTCTCGATGGAGCTCTTTCTCGCGCAAATGCAGTTCAATTCCGCACACCTTATCAGTCGAACAAAGACCTTCGTGCCGCGATTAACAGCCACGAGTCGCATTATTTCGACTACCACCTTTCTCAGTTGGCGCAAGATATGCGTTACGGATTTTTGGGAAAAGTAAATGTTGCCATCATCGAAGCTGCCGATGTGTCGGAAGACGGCGAAATCGTATTGACTACAGCTGTAGGAATTTCACCCACCGTTTGTCAGTTGGCTGACATTATTATTATTGAGTTGAACAAACACCAACCTAAAGAATTACGAGGATTCCACGACATCTATCTTCCACTTGATCCTCCTAATCGTCGAGAAATACCGATTTACAAACCAAGCGATCGCATAGGTTCGCCAGTTATTAAGGTGAATCCAAATAAGATAGTCGGAATCGTTGAAACAGATCTTCCTGATGGAGTATCTGGCTTCACACCACTTGATGATGTAACGCTAAAGTTAGGAGAAAACACGGCTAACTTCTTGGCTGCCGAAATGAAAGCAGGACGCATACCGGCAAGTTTCCTCCCTGTTCAATCAGGTGTGGGTAATATTGCGAATGCTGTTTTATTTGGATTAGGACACAATCCTGATATACCTGCGTTCGAAATGTACACCGAAGTAATTCAAGATGCGGTGATTGACTTGATCAAAAGCGGACATTGTAAATTTGCCAGCGGTTGCTCTTTAACGCTCAGCGATCCGGTGATGAAAGAATTTTACGAAAATATTGAGTATTACCGCGATAAATTTGTGTTGCGCAACCAAGAAATCACCAACAATCCAGAAGTTGTTCGTCGTTTGGGATTAATCACCATCAACACAGCGCTCGAAGCAGATATTTTCGGAAACATCAACTCTACGCACGTAGTTGGAACGAAAATGATGAACGGTATCGGTGGGTCGGGAGACTTCACCCGCAACGCTTACCTTTCAATATTCGTGACGCCTTCGATCGCCAAAGGTGGAGCTATCAGCTCATTTGTACCCATGGCGGCACACGTGGATCACAACGAACACTCGGTGAAAATCATCATCACCGAACAAGGTGTTGCCGACCTACGCGGAAAATCGCCGATACAACGTGCACATGAAATCATCGAAAACTGTGTTCACCCTGAATACAAACAATTGTTGTGGGATTACCTCGAACTAGGACAAAAAGGTCACACTCCTCAAAACCTGATGGCGTGTATGGCATTCCACACACAATTCACTAAAACGGGCGATATGCGTACTGTAGATTGGAACGAATTTATATAATATTCGGTCGAAAATATTCGATTGTGTAAAAATTCACGGGAATGATCTAAACAAAATGGAACATCCCCGTGTTTTAGCTACATACTATCAATAAATCGAGGTGTATACTTTTAAATCGAAGCCAAATTGATAAAAAAACTTATACTTTATCGATTTTAATGCTAAAAAGTTCGATTTAATTTGATTTTGAAATATTTTTTCTATATTTGCATCGTAAAAGAAAAGAAAATGAACGCTTTAACATCCAATATTCTACTACTAGGCATTATTATTCTACTGAGAAAATCGGTTGGAAGTGAGTTTAGTGTGTGATTATGTTTCGCGTTTGTGTTCAGAAAGCCTTTCTCACTTCAAAGTGGAAAAGGCTTTTTTGTCATTTAACCAAACTTGTACAAATTAAAACAAAACAATATGTCTGATAAATTATTTATTTTCGACACCACCTTGAGAGACGGCGAACAAGTGCCGGGCTGTCAGTTAAACACCATTGAAAAGATTCAAGTTGCCAAAGCGCTTGAAGAGTTGGGTGTGGATGTGATCGAAGCGGGATTCCCGATTTCGAGTCCCGGAGATTTTAATTCGGTGATTGAAATTTCGAAAGCTGTAACATGGCCTACTATCTGCGCTTTGACCCGCGCAGTGCAAAAAGATATTGAAGTGGCAGCCGATGCGCTAAAATTCGCAAAACGCAAACGCATCCACACTGGAATCGGGACTTCAGATTATCACATCAAACACAAATTCAACTCAACTCGCGAAGAGGTGATCGAGCGTGCCGTTGCTGCTGTGAAATATGCGAAACGATTTGTGGAAGATGTGGAATTCTACGCAGAAGATGCTGGTCGTTCGGACAACGAATACCTTGCTCGCGTGGTAGAAGCGGTCATCAAAGCCGGAGCAACGGTGGTCAATATTCCCGACACAACGGGCTATTGCCTTCCACACGAATACGGCGCAAAAATCAAATATCTGGTGGATCACGTAGATGGAATTCACAATGCAATTATCTCTACGCACTGTCACAACGACTTAGGTATGGCAACTGCCAACACCATTTCGGGGGTGCTCAACGGCGCCCGTCAGGTGGAAGTGACCATCAACGGTATTGGCGAACGTGCTGGTAACACTTCGCTCGAAGAGGTAGCCATGATTTTGAAAAGCCACAAAGATTTGCTGATCGATACGAACATCAACACCAAGAAAATCTACGGCATGAGCCGCATGGTTT
Source organism: Bacteroidales bacterium (assembly GCA_037139375.1). Lineage (GTDB taxonomy): Bacteria > Bacteroidota > Bacteroidia > Bacteroidales > UBA7332 > CAXXIC01. Next base: position 11,236 of record JBAXGL010000031.1, read on the forward strand.
CGAGTTTGATGAACATGCCGGTGCAACCCAACAAAGCAATTGTAGGTCGCAACGCCTTCGCTCATTCATCAGGAATTCACCAAGATGGTGTATTGAAAAACCGCGAAAGCTACGAAATCATCGACCCAAAAGATGTGGGCATCGACGAAAACTCTATCGTGTTGACAGCTCGCAGCGGTCGCGCAGCGTTGAAACACCGTCTTGAAATCTTGGGTGTAACACTCGACAAAGAGTCTTTGGATGTAGCATACGAAGATTTCTTGAAACTTGCTGATAAGAAAAAAGACATCAACGACGACGATGTGCTGATGTTGGTGGGCAAAGAACGCCAAGAACACAGCCGCATCAAACTCGAGTATTTGCAAGTGAGCTCGGGCATCGGCATCAAACCTGTTGCAAGCGTTTGCTTGAACATTGCCGGTGAGAAATTCGAAGCAGCTTCGTCAGGCAACGGCCCTGTAGATGCAGCCTTGAACGCCATCAAACAGATTCTTCGTCGCACTACAGTCGTGAAAGAGTTTCTGATTCAAGCCATGACCAAAGGCAGCGAAGATGTGGGCAAAGTTCACATGCAAGTGGAGTACGACGGTGCTGTTTACTACGGATTTGGTGCCAATACTGATATTGTTGCTGCTTCTGTAGAGGCATATATCGACGCAATTAATAAATTTGTAAAATAATCCACCGATTATACAGACGCAATGCTTTGCGTCTCATTATTAATAAAGAATAATAAACCAACAATAAATGCTCTTAAAAGTCCCCCTTGGGGGAATATGGGGGCTAAAGCTTTTAATATGAAAACATTATTTGACAAAATCTGGGACGCACACGTAGTGACTTCGGTAAACGACGGCCCAACACAATTGTACATCGACAGACACTTCTGTCATGAGGTAACTAGCCCGCAAGCATTCGACGGACTTCGCAAACGTAATCTAACCGTATTACGTCCTGAGAAAACAATCTGTACGCCTGACCACAATATCCCAACCATCGATCAGGATAAACCGATTCAGGATCCAATTTCTCGTTTTCAAGTCGATACATTGACCAAAAACGCAAACGAATTTGGTGTCACACTTTGGGGATTGGGACACAAGAAAAATGGTGTAGTACACGTAGTTGGACCAGAAAATGGTTTGACTCTGCCAGGTTCTACGATAGTTTGTGGCGACAGCCACACCTCTACTCACGGTGCATTCGGCGCTATCGCGTTCGGTATCGGAACGAGTGAAGTAGAAATGGTGCTTGCATCGCAATGTATCCTGCAACCTCGTCCAAAAACGATGCGCATCAACATCGAAGGCGAATTGGGCGACAAGGTAACGGCTAAAGATTTAGCGCTTTACATCATCGCGCAACAAACTACAGGTGGTGCTACTGGCTATTTCGTTGAATACGCTGGTGCTGCTATTCGTGCGCTAAGCATGGAAGAGCGTATGACGGTTTGTAACCTCAGTATCGAAATGGGTGCTCGTGGTGGACTAATTGCTCCTGACGAAACAACTTTCACCTACGTAGAAGGTCGCGAATTCGCACCAAAAGGCGAAGAGTGGGACAAAGCATTGGCTTACTGGAAAACATTGAAAACCGACGAAGGTGCAAAATTCGACAAAGAGGTGACTTACCAAGCATCTGACATTCAGCCAATGGTGACTTACGGTACCAATCCAGGCATGGGAATGGGCATCAACCAAAGCATCCCAACGCTCGAAAGCGTGGACGAAGCAGGCAAAATCTCGTACAAAAAATCGTTGGATTACATGGGCTTCACCGCTGGTGAGAAAATCGAAGGCAAAGCCATCGACTACGTATTCTTGGGAAGCTGCACCAACGGTCGTATAGAAGATTTCCGCGCATTCGCCAACTTCGTGAAAGGCAAGAAAAAAGCCGACAACGTAATTGCTTGGTTAGTACCGGGTTCTTGGGGTGTTGAAAAACAAATCCGCGAAGAGGGTTTGGACAAAATCCTTGTTGAAGCAGGTTTTGCACTCCGTCAACCAGGCTGTTCAGCTTGTTTGGCAATGAACGATGACAAAGTTCCAGCTGGCAAATATGCCGTTTCGACTTCAAACCGTAACTTCGAAGGTCGTCAGGGGCCAGGTGCGCGCACCATCCTCGCCGGTCCATTGGTAGCTGCTGCTGCCGCGGTAACGGGTAAGATTACGGATCCAAGAACAATTTAATGTGCCAATAGGATAATGTGCTAATGATACGATGCAAAGGTTCTACTTTGAAAGAAGCTTTTGTTGCTATCAATTTAATAATTAACCAATAAGGGAATTGAGTTCACAGGGAATAAAGTAGTTGATCTGACTTTTCTATTTGCACTGAAAATTATCAAATACACAGATGCATTAGAGCAAAATAGAAAGTTTGTGTTAGCCAATCAACTTTTAAAATCAGGGACTTCAATTGGTGCTAACACTAGAGAGGCTCAAAACGCAGAAAGTCGGGCAGATTTTATTCACAAATTTAAAATCGCGGCGAAAGAAGCTGAAGAGACAGAATATTGGTTATTATTATGCAAATATTCAGACGGTTATCCTTTCGATGAACAACTTTTAGCAGACATCAAGGAGATTCAGAAAATAATTAACAGTATAATTCATTCGTCCAAAACTAAACCATCATCCGCCCAATAATTGACAGATTGGCAAATTAGTTAATTGGCAAATTTAAAAAATAATGGAAAAATTCACAACATTAACATCGACTTGCATTCCTCTTCCGATAGAGAACGTCGATACAGATCAAATTATCCCTGCTCGCTTTTTGAAAGCAACCACCCGCGAGGGATTCGGCGACAACCTGTTTGCAGACTGGCGTTACGATAAAGCAGGAAATCCAATTCCTTCGTTCATCCTCAACAACCCGACCTTTAGCGGTCAGGTGTTGGTCGCAGGTAAAAACTTTGGTAGCGGATCGAGCCGCGAGCATGCTGCTTGGGCGATAGCCGGCTACGGACTGAAAGTGGTCGTTTCGAGCTTTTTCGCAGATATTTTTAAAGGAAATGCGTTGAACAATGGCGTTTTACCCGTTGTTGTAAGCGAAGGATTTCTGGCAGAACTGTTTGCTTCGATGGACGCATATCCAAAAACGACTGTCACCGTAAACCTCGAAGCACAAACCATCGTAAACAATGCAAACGGCAAGCAAGAGTCGTTCGACATCAATTCATACAAAAAAGGGTGTATGCTGAACGGTTTCGACGACATCGACTTTTTGCTGAGCAACAAAGACAAAATCGAAGCTTGGGAAGTAAAATAAATCAATGTGCCAATGCGACTAATATGCCTATTAGGCAACAAAAATTGGCTTATTCAAGAATTGGCACATTGGCAAATTAAACAATTAGCAAATTAGCTAAATCATGAAAATAGAGATAATGGATACCACCCTGCGTGATGGAGAACAGACCTCAGGGGTCTCGTTTGCAGCGCAGGAAAAATTGAGCATCGCCCGACTACTACTCGAAGAGTTGAGGGTGGATCGTATCGAGATAGCATCGGCGCGCGTGTCGGAAGGCGAATACGAAGCCGTTTCGCGTGTGATTGAGTGGGCAGCCAAGCGGGGTTTCCTCGACAAAATCGAGGTGCTGGGGTTTGTGGATGGTGGTGTTTCTATCAAATGGTTGAAAGATGCGGGCTGCCGTGTGCTTAATCTGCTGTGTAAAGGTTCGCTGAACCACTGCCAACACCAGTTGCGCAAAACGCCTCAGGAGCACCTCAAAGACATTCAGGCCACCATCGCACTAGCAAACGAAAACGACATTGATGTGAATATCTACCTCGAAGACTGGTCTAACGGGATGATTAACTCCCCCGAATATGTCTTCGAACTGATGGACACACTGCAACACGAAAAGGTGAAACGCATCATGCTTCCAGACACGTTGGGAATCCTAAATCCGTACAATACGTTCGACTTTTGCCGAATGATGATCAAACGCTATCCGGAGGTTCACTTTGACTTTCATGCCCACAACGATTATGATTTGGCAACTGCTAATGTATTTTCGGCGGTGAAAGCAGGAGCTAAAGGCATCCACGTGACAGTGAACGGACTAGGCGAACGGGCAGGAAACGCTCCTATTTCGAGTGTCATTCCGGTGCTGCATGATCAGTTAGGCGTGGAAACGAATCTTAATGAAACCAACGTCAATTACGTAAGTCGAGTGGTGGAATCCTATTCAGGCGTTCGTATTCCATCCAACAAACCAGTGGTGGGCGACAATGTCTTCACGCAATGTGCAGGTATCCATGCCGATGGCGATAGCAAAAACAATCTTTACTTCAACGAGTTGCTGCCAGAGCGATTTGGTCGCACACGTGAATATGCGCTGGGAAAAACATCAGGGAAAGCCAATATTCGCAAAAATCTCGAAGAATTGGGCATCGAACTCGATGAAGAATCAATCCGTAAAGTAACCGAGCGCATCATCGAACTTGGCGACAAGAAAGAGATTGTGACACCAGAAGATTTGCCCTACATTATTTCTGATGTATTGAAACAAGATATTCAAGAAAACAAAATCCGAATACTGAACTACTCGCTTTCGCTGGCTCAGGGACTGAAACCCATTGCATCGCTCAAAATCGACATCAATGGTAATCAGTACGAATCAGCTGCACGTGGTGACGGGCAATATGACGCCTTTGTGAAAGCATTGCGTAAAATCTATAAAGACCAACTGCATCGCGATTTCCCGATGCTGACAAACTATTCGGTGAGTATTCCTCCAGGTGGACGCACTGATGCTTTTGTTCAGACAGTAATATCTTGGCAATACAAAGACGTGGATTTTAAGACCCGCGGACTCGATGGCGACCAAACAGAAGCTGCCATTAAAGCAACAATAAAAATGCTGAATAAGATTGAGAAGATGTAGATAAAGTTAATAATTATCAAAAAGTTGGATATCAAAGGTTTTTAAACCTTTGATATCCAACTTTTTTTTCAAAATGGCACAAAATCAAGATTAATCCTTTCAATTAACTAAAATTGAATGCTTTAATTATTGTTTATTTGCAACTATGTATATATATTTGTACTCTCAATAAAAAAACTACATATAAATTGACGAAATTTATATTTGTGAGTCTACTTTGAAGATAGTTTCTAATTTTTTAATTCTTTGTCCTTATGAAAGTAAGTTTATTAAGTGTATTTCGGGCAGAAGATTTTAGGAGCCATTGGCTTTTTT
>JBAXGL010000032.1:0-16409 GCA_037139375.1 Bacteroidales bacterium
GGTATTCCGTGCGACTCGACAGACAACCAGTTTAAAAACTGGGTGAGTGCCACTCGCTCCGTCAATACTAAAGCCATTATTGCTATTAAAGGTGATAGAGCTTCAACTTATCCTGCTATCAAAAAAGTGATGAGTAGTCTGCAAGATATCAACGAAAATCGTTATAATCTTGTTACTGGTCTCGAAAAAGAATCTGATTTTTAAGATAAAATAATTACAGAAATGGCAGACGTACAACAAGATCACGGCGACGAAGGAAAAAAAGGCAAACCGAAAAAACAGTCCACACACATTGACTTTACGCCAATGGTGGATTTGGGATTCTTGCTTATTACCTTCTTTATGTTAGCCACGACTTTGGTAAAGCCCCAAACAATGGAGATTGTTTTACCTCCTTCAAAAGATAAAATCGATATAAAAGATCAGCCGCCAGTAAAGGCTTCTCGTGCTGTGACTGTTATTCTTGGAAAAGATAACAAATTGTTTTATTACGAAGGGGGTCCTGTAGGTGGTGCTGACCCAAAAGCAATTCAATCTGATTATTCTCCCAAGGGGATAAGAAAATATCTTATTGGTCGGAATATTAGTGTTGTAACAAAAATGCGAGAACTTAAAGCTAAGAATGCTGCGAAGAAAATGAAACCTGAAGATTTCGAAAACAGCAAAATTGAAATTCTTAAAGCTGATCGAGTTTCGCCAATTGTTATCATAAAAGCAACCAATGGTGCAAATTATAGAAATCTCGTAGACATACTCGATGAAATGGCAATATGCAGTATTGGTAGTTATTCAATCGTGGATATTACGCCTTATGATTTAGGATTAATTAAGAATCTGAATAATTAAGTTTATGATTGATAAAATAAATATATTTTCAGATCAGTGGGTCGATATTGTTTTTCAAAACAAAAACAAATTGTATGGTGCTTACGATTTACGTAAGACATCTTCGAAAAGACACGCGAAAGCTTTGATTATCGCTGTAAGTGTTTTTCTAGTGGCCATTTTATCCCCGATACTGATCAAGGAACTTTCGAATTTGAGAAAGCACGTTGGTGATACAACAGTACGCACATTGGTAAATGTGAACTTGGAAAAACCGAAAGAGGATATTCCAAAACCAATTGTGCCACCACCACCACCAGTGCGCAACCAAATGAAATATGTCCCTCCAGTCATCAAGAAGGATGAAGATGTGCCAGAAGAACCCCCAATTATCAACATTGAGGTGCAGAAATCGACAGCAGCTGTTAGTACTGCCGATGTAAAAGGCACAACAGATGCACCTGAAGTTGCACCGCAACCTGAGGTGGAATCTACTGAACCATTTGTAGCTGTAGAGCAAATGCCCGAGTTTGAAGGCGGTGAGAAAGCATTGTTTAACTTCATCAATTCGAACATTCGTTATCCGGTTGTTGCATTAGAAAATGGAATATCTGGTCGTGTTATTGTTCGTTTTGCTGTTGATAAGAATGGAGCTATTTCCAGTGTGTCTGTCATCAAAGGAATTGGTGGTGGATGCGACGAGGAAGCTATTCGAATTGTAAAACGAATGCCTAATTGGAAACCAGGGAAACAAGGTGGTAGAGCTGTTCCAGTTTGGTACACATTGCCTATTTTGTTCACCATATCGCAGTAATATTGTTACTATGAGTAGAAAATTTAGTTTTCTATTTTTGAAGTACTTAAAACTCACTATGCCCATTGTATATATTCTTTTGGGCATAGTGTTGCTTTTTTTTCAAGACGTACTATTCACAATATATGGTCTTTACCGTATTCTTTTTGGATTAGCATTGGTCTGTTATGGTGGGTTGCGTTTTTATCAAACTTTCATCAAAAAATCTGAAAATGAAGTTTAAGTTGTTGTTTGTTATCATTGTTTCTGTGGCGCTGGGCTCTTGTAAGGGTAAAGCATCTAAAAACAGCACACCTAATTCAGGAACAGCACGAATTGCTTGCGATGAAACTTTACGTCCAGTTTTTGAATCTGAAATTGATGTTTTCTCGTCAGAATATAGTGGCGCAAAATTGCTATGTAGTTATCATCCAGAAAATACAGCTTTCAAAATGTTATTTTCAGATAGTGTACAAGCGATTATTGTTAGTCGTATGTTAACAACGAAGGAAGTTGATTATTTCAAAGAAAAGACCATTTATCCGAGACAAGCCTTAGTGGCTGTAGATGCCATAGCACTGATTGTAAACTCATCGAATGTGGATACGCTCATGACTGTGAATCAGGTTAGGGATATTTTGATAGGTAAAATTACACGTTGGAATCAAATCAATCCCAAATCTTCAAACAAACCCATTCGTGTAGTGTTTGATAATGAGCGATCTAGTATTGTTTCCTATTTTTCTGATTCAGTTTGCAACGGGAAAATGGATTTAAAGAAACTTTACGCATTGAATTACAATACCGATGTGATTGATTACGTTAAGAATCATACAGATGTGTTAGGTTTTATCGGTGTTAATTGGATTAGCAATAAAAATGATTCATTACACCTTTCGTTTCATAAGTCAATTCGTCCAGTAGCCATTAGCCCAGGAGTAGAAGCCAGAGATGACAATAGCTATTTACCCTATCAGGCTTATATGGTTGACAAAGCCTATCCATTTACTCGAAATATTTATTACATTGTTACAGAGCCCTATAATGGCTTAGCAACAGGGTTTTCTAATTTTGTAGCAAGCGAAAAGGGTCAACGTATAATTCTAAAATCAGGAATTCTGCCAGCTATTGCGCCAACTCGTTTAGTCAATGTCCGTTCGAAGTAGTAATTTCGTTCTCTTTCATATTGATAATTTTTAAATTAGTATATTCAATCATTCTTTTATGAGATCATTTGTCGTTTTATCTTTTTCGTTGTTTGTCACTTTGGGTTCGGTATTTGCTCAAAACAATGGTAGCATTGCCAAAGGCATTAAATTAGTTGAAGAATTGCAATATAATTCAGCAGTTCGATATTTTAACCAACTTCCCCAATCCGTCGAAAAAGAGTTTCAATTAGGGAAAACATATCTTTATTTATCGCAAAAAGATAGCGCTCAAGCACATTTTGCAAAAGCAGCTCAACTTGACCCCAAAAGCATTTATTCACCGATGGCTTTAGGAGCCATTGAGGTGCAAAACAAAAATGGCGAAGCTGCTTCTAATCAGTTTAATAAGGCAAGAAAACAAGCTAAAAAGAATGTTGAATTTTTAGGCGAGATTGCTGAGTTGTGTATAATTGGTGCAGAAAAAGATTTTAACCTAGCCTTGTCGTTTATTGACAAAGGGAAAGAAATAAACACGAAATCAGCAGCACTTTCTATTGCATTGGGAGATGTGGAGTTGGCTCGTGGCGAATATGGTAACGCATTAAGCGCCTATGAATGGGCAGTTTCTTACGATAATAAGAATGCAACTACATATCGTAAGATGGGTGCAATTCAAACTCTTGCGCGGGATTACAGAAATGGATTAGAATCATTTAGAAAATCAATTGAGTTAGATTCAACTCAAATCATAGTGTTTAAAAATCTGAGTGATTTGCAATTTATGTATGGTAAATACGCTGAATCTTTGATTAACTATGAGACTTTTTTGAGAAAAGCTACACCGAATATAGAAGACAAAGAGCGTTATGCACTTATTTTATTTTTCAATAAAAAATATGCAGAATCTGCTAAAGAAATGGATATAGTGTTAACTGAAAATCCAAATACTCCTGTATTGTATAGAATTCGTGGCTATTCCGCTTACGAGACTGGTATTACTGAGAAGGTAAAGGAAGAGGCTTTAATCAAGTTTCAAAAAGGTGTTGATGCTATGAAACGTTTTTTTGAGATTCAGAATCCAAATAAAATAATTCAATCAGATTATGCTTATTATGGGAAACTGAATTCGAAAGTTAAAAATGATTCTTTGGCAATAATTTATTTGAAAAAAGCAATATCGGCAGATAGCTCTAAGAATGATATGTTTGATGAATTAGCACAAGTTTATTCTCGTTCTCATATGCACTCAGAGGCTGTCAAATGTTATAATCAAATGATGGTAAATGGGTTACCACGTGTAAGTGGATTGTATTCTATTGGTTTAGAATACCTTTATTTGGGAGGGTATATGAAGACTGTTGGAGATTCGCTTACTAAAAAAGGCACATTAACAACACAACTTGAGCAATCAAAAGCTGCTTTTCAGGCGGCAGATACTACTTTTAGCGAGCTGAATAAATTGAAGCCCGACTATTTGAGAGGGTATATGCTAAGAGCTCAAGCACTTGTTTATTTAGATCCTGAATCTTCTATTGGTTTAGCAAAGCCTGTTTATGAACAAGTTGTAGCTCTTATGGAGAGTGATCCGGTTAAGAATAAGAAGAATCTTACTGAAAGTTACCGTTATTTAGCAGCCTTCAATTTACTAAGTTATTCGCGTGATTATAAGGCCGATCCAAAGTCTGCTGCAATTAGTAGAAGCAATGCGATATCGTTTTATGAAAAGCTTTTATTATTGGATCCAAACGATGCTTTGGCTAAACAAGGTTTAATTGATTTGAAAGCCAAAAAATAGTAATCAAAGAAAAATTGATTTATGAAATTATGCAAAAGGTGTGAGTTTGACTTACACCTTTTCTATTTGATTGAAGTCTATTCATAGTTTAATTCTCTAAAATGCTAGAACTCTGTCAGAAAAAAAGGAATAAATATGTATCTTTGTAATTCTCTTTAATCAATTTGCTGTTTTGGTAGATCAAACATTCTATATTATTCTAAAAGGAGTGCTCATTGGTGTGCTTGTTTCTGCTCCAATGGGTCCCGTGGGTGCTTTGTGTATTCAGCGTACGCTCAATAAGGGACGTTGGCATGGGTTTGCTACTGGTGTGGGAGCCATGTTGTCTGATGTATTATATTCTATAATGGTAGGAATGGGGATGAGTTATATTCTCAATTTTATCTCAAAAAATGAAACTGTTATTCAAATTGTAGGTAGCGCTTTGCTTTTTGCTTTTGGTGTTATGTTGTTTCGAACCAATCCAATCAAATCATTTCAACAACAACGAAAAAACATCACAACTTTTACGCAAGATTTTGTTACAGCGTTCTTTATAACTCTCTCTAATCCGCTTATTATTTTCCTATTTGTTGCACTCTTTGCCCGACTGAATTATTATAATAGTGATTTTTCATTAGGACAACATATTCTAGGTTTTGCTTCTATTGCATCTGGTGCTCTTCTTTGGTGGTTTTTGGTCACCTTCCTTTTTGGGAAATTAAGAAGTCGGTTTAATTTACGTCGCCTTTGGGTTTTAAACCGTGTTATTGCATCTATTGTCATTGCTATTTCGTTACTTGGATTAGCGTATAGCATGTTTTATGAAGTGAAAGTGCAAAAGCAAAAAATCGAGAAAAAAGTAATAGAACTTTCAAAAGGGTTGACCATTAAATAAGGATTTTTCATCTCACATATTACTGATTTAAACAGCTCATTATGAAAACATTATCTATACCGTATTTGCCTGAGTTGAGTGGCCTCAATTCGGATGGTGTAATTGATATTTTGGAAGAGCGAGCTTCACGTCAAAGCATTGGCCAAGTAAATTGGCCAGAAGAGTTTTCATATAAACCGATTACAGCTTTTAGTATTGCTCGAGATGATGAGCGAATATATGTAAATTTTTTTGTTCGTGGTAATTGCCTAAGAGCTTTATATTCTGAAGATCAATCGGAAGTTTGGACGGATAGTTGTGTAGAATTTTTCTTGAATGACATACAGACAGAAGAATATTATAATTTTGAATTTAATTGCATAGGAACGTGTTATGCAGCAAAAAGAAAAAATAGAACCGATTACAAATTGTTAACAAAAGATGAATTGAGCCAAGTGAAACGTTATGCTAATTTGGGTCACAAACCATTTCAAGAAATGCAAGGCTTGTTTGCATGGGATTTACTCATTTCTATACCTTTCTCATTGATTGGATTAGATGGAGAAAATCTTCCTGAGAAAATACTTGGCAATTTTTATAAATGTGCAGACGGTACTGCGTTGCCGCATTTTTTAAGTTGGAGTCCGATTGATACTCCAAAACCTGATTTTCATAGACCCGAATTCTTTGGGGAACTCTATTTTTAAATGATTTGTTGAAAATAAAATTTGATTCGGCTGCCATAGTTTGACAGCCTTTTTTATGAAATAGTAATGGAAAATAGAATTACAAAGCTTTTTGGAATTCAATACCCAATCATTCAAGGAGGAATGGTTTGGTGTAGTGGCTGGAGATTAGCTTCTGCTGTGAGTAACGCCGGTGGATTGGGTTTAATTGGTGCAGGATCAATGCATCCCGAAGTTCTCAGAGAGCATATTCAGAAATGCAAATTAGCGACAAGTAAACCTTTTGGTGTGAATGTACCGTTAATGTATCCCGAAATAGAGAAAGTCATGCAAATCATCGTGGATGAGGATATTCGGTTTGTATTTACATCAGCAGGCAATCCAAAGACTTGGACTTCTTTTTTACAGCAAAAGGGAATAACGGTGGCTCATGTTATAGCGAATGCTAAATTTGCCCTAAAATGCGAAGAGGCTGGCGTTGATGCTATTGTGGCTGAAGGTTTTGAAGCTGGTGGACACAATGGCAGAGAAGAAACAACGACTCTTTGTCTTGTACCTCACATTCGTAGAGTTACAACCTTACCATTATTGGCTGCAGGTGGAATTTCTACAGGAATGGGGATGCTAGCAGCAATGGCATTAGGTGCTGATGGAGTACAAGTGGGTACAGCTTTTGCTTTGTCAACAGAGAGTTCTGCTAGTGAATCGTTCAAATTACGCTGTTTAAATCTAGCAGAAGGTGATACAATACTGTCTTTAAAAAAACTTTCACCAACTCGAATAATCAAAAATGAGTTTTATAAACAAGTCGAAGAGTTGGAAAATAACGCGGCGACTGTTGAAGAAATGAAAGCGCTTTTAGGTAAAGGTCGCTCCAAAAAAGGCATTTTTGAAGGTAATTTAGTGGATGGCGAACTAGAAATCGGACAAGGAGCAACTTTAGTGAATCAAATTTTACCAGTTTCACAGATAATTGCAAATTTTGTCGAAGAATTTAATGCTGGTTTGAGCTCGATGAAAAGACTTTAGAAACAGAAACAATAGATAAATTAATATGGACATTACAGGAAAAATTATGCAGTTATTGCCTTTGCAATCAGGGCAAGGTAAAAATGGGGTGTGGAGAAAACAGGAATACATCATCGAGTTGGGTGGTCAATATCCTAAAAATGTTTGTTTCAATATATGGGGCGACAAAATTGATAGTTTTCAATTGAAAGTTGGTGATGAAGTAAAAGTGGAATTTGACCTTGAGAGTCGCGAATTCAATGGTAGATGGTATACCGATGTGAAAGCTTGGAATGTTTCGCGAGTGGGCTCCCCGTCAACTCAACAAAACACGCCTCCTTCACACACTGAGAATGACTTCTTGGCACAAGGACCTGGAACTGATTTACCATTCTAAATTATGATCAAACAAAAGCTCCTGAATCATTTGATTCAAGAGCTTTTGTTTAATTTTCGCAACTTTGTTCAACCCGTACTATATTTTGGGCCTTAAACCCGCTTTGTTCTGCTTTTAGAAGTAGTTCATTGAAAACGTCATCTGATAATACTTTCGTGCGTGCCAAAATCCAAAGATATTTACGAGAAGGGTCTCCGACTAATGCATATTGGTAGTTTTTATCCAATGATATTATCCAATAATCTGCAGCAAAAGGCCAAAAGAACTGCACTTTTAGTTGCCCTTGCTTTTTAAGATTTGGAATCCACGCAACCCCTTTAATTTTTTTTACAACTGCATGGTTGTTCAATTTGCGACCCTGATTGAGCACTTCTATTTTGCCATCCTCACGTTGAGTATATGTGGCTGTAACGCATATCAAATCACTTTCAAAACGATTTGGAAGTCGAGCTATTTCGAACCATTTACCTGCATAACTAGCAATATTAACTTCCGCCACAGTCTGTAACTTGTTTTCTGATTGGCAGGAGATAAGCCCTAAGAGATATGATAGCACTATTGTCTTAGTAGGCATAATATGTTTATATAAGTTGAAATATTTTGCAAAAGTAATCATATTTGTTAAATATAGCAAATTTGCGACGATTCTATTGCTTACAATATGTTATATAACATAAAAACGCTATATTTGTACTGTGTTTTTCATAGTATTAGATTTAAGGTTAATAAGGGTTTAGGTTGTCGTGATGACAACCTTTTCTTTTTTTTACCAATTTGAGTGCTAAATAATCCCTATTTTTGGGCTTTAAGTGAGTTTGTAAATAAATAATTTCTATATTTGTTACACTCAAAAACAAATAAATTTTTAATGGAGAATCGAATCCCACTTAAGGTATTTGGAATCACAATTAGTCAGGTTGAAACGGGTGCTTATGCCTTGATTCTCGGTGAAATAAATGGTACACGAAGAATCCCAATTATTGTCGGTGCCTCAGAAGCACAATCTATTGTAATTCACTTGGAGAAAATTACTCCTCGTCGACCGCTCACTCACGACCTCTTCCAGGCATTTTCTCAAGCTTATGGAATTCGTTTGCTCGAAGTTTATATTTACAAAATGGTAGCTGGTGTTTTTTATGCGGAGTTACTTTTTGACAATGGCGAACGACAAGTGCGCATTGATTCTCGAACTTCTGATGCCATTGCTATCGGTTTGAGAGTCGGGTGTCCAATATATACCACCGAAGAAATTTTGTGCGAAGCAGGTGTTGTTATAGAAAATAATAAGAATCAAAATGAGCCAGTTGAAGAAGAAGATTCATCTGATATTGAGCAATTTGAAAGCTTAAGTTCTGAAGAATTGCAAATACGATTAAAGGAAGCCATCTCAGATGAGGATTATGAATACGCATCGAAAGTGCGAGATGAGCTCAAAAACAGAGGCAATTTATAACTAAAAGCTTATTATGCACATTTTCTATACTCCGGATATTTTACTAAACCTAGAAATGCCAGAAGATGAGTCTTTGCATTGCGTGAAAGTTCTAAGATTGGCAGAAGGAACAGAGGTCAGATTAGTCAATGGAAAAGGACTGTTTTACAAAGCAAGAATAGTTAACGCGCATCCTAAACGTTGTGCTGTTGAAATTTTAGAAATAATACCAGAGTCTACTAATAGAGAATTCTCTATTGAAGTAGCAATGGCTCCAACTAAAAATCTTGATCGAATAGAGTGGTTTGCTGAAAAGGTGACAGAGATAGGTATCAATAAAATAACATTCTTACGATGTCGATATTCTGAACGTAAAGAGCTCAAGGAGGAAAGAGTTCATAAAATTCTGGTATCGGCTATGAAGCAGTCACAGAAAGCGACACTGCCAAACCTTGATTCAATTGTTGATTTTACTGAATTTGTGAGACGTCCTTATCGTGGCAGAAAATTCATTGCACATTGCTACAATAATCAATCACGATTATTATTGACTCAAACATACAAAAAAGGAGAAAATGCTTTAATATTAATAGGACCAGAAGGAGACTTTAGCGAAGAAGAAGTAGCACTTGCTATATCTTGTGGTTTTGAACCAATTTCATTAGGAAACAGTCGTTTGAGAACTGAAACGGCAGCATTAGTAGCTTGCCATACTATTAATCTGCTAAACGAGATATGAAATCGGTTGTTCACTGGATTAAACCCTGAATGATGATACTGAAAACAAAGTCAATTCTATCAAACACTACAACATTTGACCTTTAAACCTAAAAAACGAGGAAGCATTTCTATACTTTCTCGTTTTGTTATTTTAGGATATTCCCAAAAATCAATTTTCTAAAGCAGCCAATTTATTAATTAATGGATTAGAATACATCTCCAACATTTTAATCCGCAAGAAATCTTCATCCTTATTCGGGATTTCAATTTTTGCTAATTGCATTTGAAGATAATTCTCAAATGTTACTTTTTCTGTGGCTGTATAGGATTTAGAAAATCGCGAGCCACATTCCAATAAATCTAAAGCTACATAATTGCCAGGGAATATATTGTAACAAGAGTGAATCTCATTGTCAATAGCTTTTACAACGACTTGTAGCAGTTCAGCTTTGCATTGTTCTTTGCAAGTTTCTGAAAGAGTTGCATTTAAAGGTTTGCCAACTTGAAAATGAATTCTTCCTTTTTGCCCAAATAAGCCTGTTTCCATATTCAATAAATCCTCCGATTGCGGCTTTTGATATTCAGGGTCATCTCGCTTGAGTTGAAATTCTTTCGCTTTAAGGTAATCACAAGGGTCGTATTCGTATGAAAGAGAAAGAGGTACAATATTAAGATTTCGAATGTTACTCAAAAAATCGCTTTGACCACCCATACTCAACATTTTTATGAGACTTTCTTGGGTCTGATCGTTCGAATCTTTGGCACGACCTTCGCGTTGAGCAATCCAAACCATCTCTTTTTTATCGTTAATGGCATGATGAATGTATGCTGATAATTTTTGTGAAGAGGTGAGCATTTGTCTAACTGAAACGCTCCTCTTTACAATAAAGCTCTTATTTAAACGAACAAGATTCTCAATCCACGGAAAAACAAGTAGATTATCTCCAATAGCTATTTCGCATCCGCGGAATCCATATTTAAGCAACAAGACACTCAAAATAGCAGAATCGAGAATGATATCGCGGTGATTTGAAATAAATGTACAGCTCCCCAAATTCCTTAATTCTTCGAATCCACCTCCGTCAACACCCGATGAAGAGTGATTCACCAATCTCCAAACCATAGGTGCTGACATTTTGGTTTGGAATTCATCTTTGGTCGTTAATTCTCTTAGTTTTATAAACAGGTCGTCAATATCCACATCAGGCAAAACGTGTTTTACCACGTTTACAAAACGTTCTTCTTGAAGCAATTTTCGAATAATCGAAGGTACTTCTTCGTCGTGAAAGGGACGAATATCTTCAAAATCTTGACTCATAATTCATTTTCAATTATATCGGTCATAACATCTTTTATGTTCAATCCGGCTGCTTCAACTTGCTGAGGAATAAAGCTAGTAGCAGTCATTCCCGGAGTTGTATTTACTTCTAAAAGGTAAACGCCATCATCAGCTATAATATAATCTGCACGAATAATGCCTTTACAATCGAGCAAATCATAGATTTCTGATGTACGATTTTGAATAAGTTGGGTTAATTCTTGTGAAATACGAGCAGGAGTAATTTCATCGGCCTTCTCAGCATTGTATTTGGCTTCGTAATCGAAGAATTCATTTTTACTGACCACTTCTGTAATAGGAAATACGATCGATTTTTGTTTAGTTTTGTAGCACCCACAGGTCACTTCTGTTCCAGAAATAAATGATTCAATTATCACTTCATGACCTTCACCGAAAGCATTCTCAATAGCCATTTGCATTTCGGAAGCATCTTTAACTTTCGAGACTCCAAAACTAGAACCACCGACATTTGATTTTACAAAGCAAGGTAGCCCGACTTCAGCCAAAATTTCACTGGTATGTTTCGTTTGATATTGGCGAAGCAGCACAGATTTAGCAACTTTAATGTCGAATCCACTTAAATAGCGGTTGCAAACATATTTGTTGAAAGTGAGTGCCGCAGCGAGTACTCCACAACACGAGTAGGGAACTCCAACTAATTCGAAATATCCTTGCAGAATTCCGTTTTCGCCAGGCGTACCATGTATAGTGATGTAGGCAAAATCGAATTTTATTTTTTCGTCATCACTTTCAAAACTAAAATCATTTTTATCAATATAAGCTTTGGAATTGTCGTTTAAAACAACATTCCATTGCCCTTCACGAATAGTGACAATAAATATATTGTATTTCTCCGCATCAATAAATGTACTGAGACCTTTTGCACTTTTCATCGAAACAACCCATTCCGAAGAGTCTCCTCCGGCTACGATTGCAATGTTTTTCTTCATATTTCTCTATTTGATATGTAATTCCGCCATCGCTCTATTAATAATAACATATCGGTGGGGATTTCTGAATCAAAAAACATCTCATCACCTGTTCTCGGATGAATAAATCCTAATGTTTTGGCATGTAATGCTTGTCGAGGACAAATATCGAAACAATTTTGGACAAATTGCTTATATTTACTAAAATGTGTGCCTTTTAGCACTTCATTTCCTCCATATCTTTCATCGTTGAATAACGTGTGTCCAATATATTTCAAATGAACACGAATTTGATGTGTTCGACCCGTTTCGAGGCGACACTCCACCAAAGTGACATACCCTATTCTCTCTAAAACTGTGTAATGTGTCACAGCTGTTTTTCCATAATCACTATCAGGAAAGACGGTCATTTGCAGGCGGTCTTTCAAGCTACGACCGATATTTCCTTCTACAGTGCCTTCGTTGTTTGACATGGCGCCCCATACCAGTGCTACATAGCGACGTTTTGTGGTTTTATTGAAAAACTGTGCGCTCAGTTTTGTTTTGGCTTCCGGTGTTTTGGCAATCACCACTAGGCCTGATGTGTCTTTGTCAATGCGATGCACTAAACCCAATCGGGGGTCAGTGGCATTGAATGATGGATTATTTTTGAAATGATACGCTAATCCATTGACTAATGTGCCTGAATAGTTTCCATGACCTGGATGCACAACTAATCCTGGAGGCTTATTGACGATCATTAAATCGGCATCTTCGTAGACAATATTTAATGAAATGTCTTCAGGAATTATCTCAATCTCGCGACGCGGCGTTGCCATTACCACGGTTACAACATCTAATGGCTTTACTTTATAACTTGATTTTACTGGTTTTCCATTTGCAAGTATACAGTTGGCTTCAGCAGCATTTTGGATACGATTTCTCGACCCATGTTCCATTCGTCCTGCCAAAAATTTATCGACTCGCAGTAATGCTTGCCCTTTGTCTGCAATATATCGAAAATGCTCGAACATCTCTGTTGGAGATGAGAGTTCAGTTTCTTCGATTAATTCGTCTTCAAGATCTTCATTTATGTATTCTTCCATCAGAACCAAGATTCTTCTGTATTTTCCACTTTTTCCACCTCTTTCGTTGAATCAGAACTAACAGCTCCTAGTCCATTTCCAATATTCAAAATCAATTTGCCTCCCATCGGCAGTTTCTGACCTGGCAAAACTCGTTGACCGCGATAGATAATATCTACGACTAAATCTTTGTATTCAGATGGAACTTCTACTACATTGCCAACTTCGAATCCAACTGCTGTCAATGTTGCAATGGCCTGACGGGAGGATTGATCTCGTACATCAGGGACAAGAACCTTTTTTGCATTAACGGCATTAATCGAAAGAAACACGATTCGACCCTCTTTGACGTTTGATTCGGGTGCTGGAATTTGCTCCACAATGGCTCCTGGAGCTTTCCCTTTTACGAACACAGAATCTACAACTTCATATCGAAGATTCTTGTTTTTTAATATCTGTTCAGCTTTTTCGACCGTTAATCCACGTAAGTCTGGTACGGTAATCGACTCATTGTGAAGGGTATAAATGTTGAGCCAAATCATAAGGGCAATCACAAGAATCAAAATGATTCCAATAGCCCAAAGTATGTTTTTTATATAAAAATTTTGTAACAGTTGATGTATGGTTTTTTTAACCTCCATTTTGGCTGATATTTTTCTTTATTAAGCGAAATTACAAAATATTTTCTATTACTACCCCAATATCAATCAAAAAAAGAAATTGAGAATATTATTATTAACACCCTCTTCATTCTTCTCAGCAATTTATTTCGAATATACATAGGTATCACTATCTACACTTATTCAAATTCAAAAGAATTAGGATATTATTAGATACAAAAAAAGTAAAGATTTCCGAATGAAAACCCTTACTTCGTTTTGTAATATATCTTCAAAAAGACTGATTATCCTTTGTATTCGTCAGATACTGTCAATTTAGATCTACCTTTAGCACGGCGTGCGGCTAATACTCTACGACCGTTTGCAGATGACATTCTGGTACGGAATCCGTGTTTGTTTTTTCTTTTTCTGTTCGAAGGTTGGAATGTTCTTTTCATCTGAGCAAGGTTTTTAAAATTTTGGTCAAATCACACTTTTGTGTTATCACCAAATATTGTTATCGTTAATGTTGTCTTTAATTGGGACGGCAAAAATACCCACTTTTTTTATATTTACAAAGCATTATACGTTTTTTGGCGTAAAGTTTTTTATTTTTTGGCGTTTTTGCATTACTTTTGCGCCAAATTCTACCATATATCGGTCAGTAGCTCTTGAATTTTTTGCTTATTTAGCAAAACAATCAGCCTGATTTGTGGAATTGAAATGCAAAATAACTAAATAATCAGAAAATAATATCTTTATGGCTTCTACATCAGATTTTAGAAACGGAATGTGTATCGAGTACAATAATGGACTCTATTTTATTGTTGAATTTTTGCACGTAAAACCTGGAAAAGGTCCTGCTTTTGTGCGCACCAAATTAAAAAACGTACAAACTGGTCGAGTGATTGATAACACGTTTAACTCTGGCGTAAAAGTGAATGAAGTTCGTATTGAAAGACGACCCTATCAATTTCTCTACAAAGACGAAATGGGTTATAACTTCATGAATAATGAGACTTATGAACAAGTTTCATTGGCTGAGGAGTTGATAAACGGTGTGAAATTCTTGAAAGAAGGAGAGACTGTAGAAGTAGTAACGCATGCTGAAAATGAAACAATTCTGTATGCAGATGTGGCATTGCAAGTTGTACTCGAGATCACATACACCGAACCAGGCATGAAAGGTGACACTGCTACAAATACCCTTAAGCCAGCTACTGTAGAGACTGGTGCCACTGTGCGAGTACCTCTATTTATTGAAGCTGGCGAGAAAATTAAAATTGATAGCCGTGAGGGAACGTACCTCGAAAGAGCGAAATAATCCTCCAATACAGTTTAACAAAAAGTGCGAAGAATACATCTTCGCACTTTTTGTATAAATATTGAAATAATTGCTGGCAAAAATAGGCTTAGGCCTCGACTTTTACTGGTGAAATGTTTTTAACCTTATTGCTGATGAATTGCTTTTAAGCTGTGCTCGCATCAAATTCTGTTTTGCATTAAATTTACAAACTAGGTTTCAAAATTCCATTAACTATTTTAGACAGTTTTACCCTTTTTTGGTCAAAGCTTCCATAATTAGCGCTGTAATTTCGTCAGCCAATTCTGGATTGTCTTTAAGCGTATTTTTAGCAGCTTCCCGACCTTGCCCGAGCTTTGTGTCATTGTAGCTAAACCACGAACCACTTTTCTTAACAATGCCTTTGTCTACCCCAAGATCTACGATTTCACCCACGCGGGAGATGCCTTCGCCAAACACGATGTCGAATTCTGCTTTTTTGAATGGTGGTGCCACTTTATTTTTCACTACCTTCACACGAGCCTGATTACCAACGGCTTCGTCACCCTCTTTGATTTGGCCGAGTTTACGGATGTCGAGACGAACCGAAGCGTAGAATTTCAAAGCGTTACCTCCTGTAGTCGTTTCTGGATTGCCAAACATCACACCGATTTTGTCACGCAATTGGTTGATGAAAATACACGTGGTGTTTGTTTTGCTGATTGTCCCCGTCATTTTACGTAATGCTTGCGACATCAAACGCGCTTGCAAACCCATTTTAGAATCACCCATATCGCCTTCGAGTTCGGCTTTTGGAGTCAATGCAGCCACTGAGTCAATTACAATAATGTCGATAGCGGAAGACCGGATTAATTGTTCAGCGATTTCAAGAGCCTGTTCGCCGCTGTCGGGTTGTGAAATCCAAAGATTTTCGATGTCAACGCCTAATTTTTCAGCATAGAATCGATCAAATGCATGCTCAGCATCTATGAATGCTGCAATGCCGCCCGCTTTCTGAGCTTGCGCAATAGCGTGGATGGCGAGGGTGGTTTTACCCGACGATTCTGGTCCGTAAATTTCGATGACACGACCTCGTGGATAACCACCCACACCGAGTGCCGCATCGAGTCCGATTGAACCGGATGGAATTACGGGTACATCGTCAATCACCTCGTCACCCATTTTCATAATAGATCCTTTGCCGAAGTTTTTCTCGATTTTGTCCATTGCAACCTGCAATGCTTTGAGTTTTTCGTTAGAAGCAGCGAATTTAATTTCCTGTTCTTTCTGTTCTTTTGCCATAATATTCTGTTTAATTATTCGATTTTTTTTCAAAGATAATTCATTCTTTTGAAATTTATAGAGTATTTTATTGAAAAGGCAAAAGAAAAGTTTTCGTCTTGTTTTTCTCAATAAAGATGGTCATTTTTCAAGAAACTGTGTAGTTGAGATTTCGGATGTCGGAGTCATAATCTGATTTTTTTCTGAATATATCGTAAAAAAGCAGTTTCCCCAAATTGGTTCTCTTACTATATA
>JBAXGL010000033.1:0-16292 GCA_037139375.1 Bacteroidales bacterium
TGCTACTCAGTGCGCCTTGCAAGCCTTGTCGGTATATCCGCCAAGGCTTACAAAGCCACGGCATTCGATGGGTCGAGTGCTATCATCCCCAAGAGCCAAGTGAAAGGAACGGACTACGATGTGCAAAAGTCGGAAGCCTACTGGATTGCAGCGTGGTTTCTCGAAAAAGAAGATGTGCATCTGCAATGCAGCTACAAAAAAGAAGCATGGTTCGATGAGAATGGCAATATGCTGCCTACTTACCACATCGAGAAGCACACTCCAGAAAAGAAGAATCCACTTCAATCAAATCAAATAGATGAGCTTGCTCGCTGACCAAACCAACGCAAAAGCGCACCTGCACGACTGGCGGGTGGGTGCGCTATTTATGGATGCTGGCACAGGCAAAAGCCGTGTGGCGGTAGAGATAGCCAACGAAACGCCGTGCGATCTAGTGGCGTGGGTTGGTCCATTGCAAACAATTCGACCAAAAGACGGATTGCCATCGGTAGTAGATGAAATAAACAAATGGGGTGGATTTCGCTCGGAAGTAATCTATACCGGTGTGGAGAGTCTCCAAAATTCCGATAGGATCTACTTGCACCTACGCAATCGGATAGAGCAGGCGCAAAACCCAATGATAATTGTGGACGAAAGCCTGAAGATAAAGAATGCCCAGGCGAAGCGCACCAAGCGAATGATGGATATAGCCAACTTATCAACTTATAAGTTGATTCTCAACGGCACACCCATCACCCGCAACCTGATGGATTTGAAACCGCAAATGGATTTTCTTTCTCCGAAAATATTGAATATGAGCGATGCCGAGTTTAAGAACACATTTTGCTCTTATACGAAAATCACTAAGTTTTTTGGTGGGCGAAAAGGCTATACGAAGGAGTTTATTACCGGATACGAAAACATCGATTACCTCTATTCTCTGATTCGCCACTATGTGTATGAATGCGATTTGACACTTTCTGTCAAACAACTTTACAACACGATCAACTACACACTATCGGAGGAGAATCTGGCAGAATATACCCGATTGAAAGAGAAGTATCTGGACGATGAAACGCTGATGTGGAAAAACAATAACATCTTCCTGGAGATGACTCAGAAGATGCAGCACATCTATAGCTGCGAACCTGCTAAATTTGAGGCATTGGAAACGTTGCTCAAGGAAATTCCACAAGAGCAGACCATCATCTACTGCAAGTATGTGGATAGTAGGCTGGAGTGCGAGAAGCGATTTCCCAAAGCTACGGTATTGAGCTATCAGAAAGAATCGTTAGGGCTAAACCTCCAGCACCTGTGCTATACGGTGTACTTCGATAAGATTTGGGATTATGCGCTGCGCCATCAGTCGAGCCGACGCACCTATCGCACAGGGCAAGAATACGACTGCCGCTATTGGGACTTGACAGGCAACGTAGGACTCGAACGCCTGATAGATGCCAACATCGGAAAAAAGACGGGAATGATAGAATATTTTAAGGGAAAAACTAAGGAAGAAATAAAAGCAGAATTATGAATGTTTACGAAGCTACAATGAAGCGAATGGCGTTCATTTTCGATGAATTTGAACAGATAATAATCTCTTTTTCGGGGGGGAAAGACAGCGGAGTGATGATGGAACTGGCATTGGACTATGCCACAAAAACGAATCAGCTGCATAAAGTGGGGGTTTACCACATGGATTATGAGGCACAATACCAAATGACAACCGATTATGTTACCCGCACTTTTGCCCGATTACCCAAAGAGGTGAAAAAGTATTGGGTTTGCCTTCCGGTGAAAGTGCCATGTTGCACCAGCATGTTTCAGAACTACTGGCAACCGTGGGCGATAGATGACAAATCCCTTTGGTGCCGCGACCTTCCAACGAATTGCATCAATGAAGAAAATTTTAATCTCGGATTTGATTACGAAATTGGCGATTACGAATTCAACATCAAATTTGGATTAGCATTAGCCAAGAAAAAGAAAACCGTTTTTCTGATTGGTATCCGCACACAGGAAAGCCTTCACCGATATAAGGCGGTGAATAAGTTTTCGGATAAAAACGAATATAAATCTAAGAATTACACCTCTGTATTAGGTAAAAACCTTGTGAATGCGTATCCGATTTACGATTGGTTGGTTGATGATATTTGGATCGCAAACTACCGATTTAAGTACGACTACAACCGATTGTATGATTTGATGCACAAAGCAGGACTATCACCAGGGCAAATGCGTGTAGCCAGTCCGTTTATTTCGCAAGGTCAAGAAAGTTTGAAACTTTATAAAGTGATTGATCCTAATAATTGGGGTAAACTGATCGGTCGAGTGAATGGTGTAAACTTCACCGGAATATATGGCGGAACTTCCGCCATGGGATGGAACTCCATTAAAAAACCTGAGCATTTCACTTGGAAAGAGTACATGTACTTTCTGCTCGATACCTTGCCTGAAGAAACAAAAGAAAACTACCTACGCAAACTCAAAGTTTCGTTTGCCTATTGGCTCGAAAAAGGTGGAGCATTACCTGCTGATTTAGTTTCGGAGTTAGAAGATAACCTTGAATTTGAAAACCTTGGAACTCCACAGAATAACCGCAATTACACAGCTGATTATCGAGTTGTCAAATTCAAAGATTACCTGGACGAAGTGGATATAAAGAATCCAAACCTATTACCCACTTACAAGCGCATGTGTATAGCCATAATGAAGAATGACACGGCTTGCAAAACACTAGGATTTGGATTGACAAAATATGAGTTGCAGAAACGAAAGAATATAATGGAAAAATACAAAGCCTTATTATGAAATCACCAGTTTACAACGTGCGAGCCGTACCAATAGAGAAAGTACGGGCCAATAGTTATAACCCAAACTCAGTGGCTTCACCCGAAATGAAGCTACTCGAAACATCCATTTGGGAAGATGGCTATACGATGCCATGCGTATGCTACTATCTGCCTGATGAAGATATATATGAAATTGTGGACGGCTATCACCGCTATACAATTCTGAAAAACAGCAAAAGAATACGAGAACGTGAAAACGGAATGCTTCCTGTAGTGGTCATTGAAAAGGATTTATCTAACCGTATGGCTTCCACAATTCGCCATAACCGTGCACGTGGTAGTCACGATATAGACTTAATGACCAATATCGTGAGCGAACTCACTAAGGCAGGAATGGGCGATGCTTGGATAATGAAACATATTGGCATGGATGCCGATGAAATACTCAGACTAAAACAGTTATCAGGAATAGCAGAATTATTTAAACATAAAGAATTTAGTAAATCATGGGAACAACAGTAATCAAACAATCCGACACCTACCGCCTATACACCGAAGGCGACAAAACAATGATCGAGCGGCTGAAATATCCTCGATGGGTGGGTGAACTGACATTTGGTCAACTATCTGATATAGAGCATATCGAATTGAAAGACCAATGCAAAGATGTGATGGAGATGGCTCGATCGCTGCGTATGGCTGGTGAATTTGTAGTTAAATATAAGAAGCCATGATACGGGAACTAATAAAACAGAAACTCACTGAGCAAAACGTTTCACAGAAACAATTTGCCGAGCGGATGAATATCCGACCATCTACGCTCAATGACTACCTCAATGAGCGTAGACCGCTACCGTATGACGATCTCGAACGTGTGCTTATTGCACTCGATTTACTAAAGCAACCTTAACGGGTTGCTTTTTTTATACCCAAAAATCTTAAATCAATCCTATACCTAATATTAACCTAATGTTGTGAAACATTTCGTTTGCTTCATTCAAATCCTTTTATTTACTTTGCATTGCTAAAACAGCAAAGCCCTACAATGACCTACCATCGCACCTACTGGAATAACCTTGTATCATCGCTGATAGCCTGCGCTATCATAGCCGCCATAGTGGGGGTAGTGTGGCTTATTCTCGAATTAATAAAACTGATATATTAACCTTAAAATTAGAATGTTATGAAAAAACTATTGTTATTGGCATTTGCCATTGTGTTAATTATCGTCGTATTGATGATTAATGAAGAAAATCAAAAAGTGAAGCCGATTAGTAGTACCCCAGTATCTGTACCAGCTAAAGCAGAAGATGTACATGTGAAGAATTCGCCATTGATTGTTCCTGAGCCAGCATCAACCAAAACATCATCGTCAACTTATACGCCTCCGGTTAAGACCGAAAACTATTGGAATGTTACGCATTATACAGATGAATTTGGTGAAGAAACCAAACAAAAAGTGATAAGAAGTGTAGATTATTATGGTAAATTCAGCAATAGCGCTACTCAAGACTCACGACTAAGGGTTATTTTCTTTATTGAAGGAGAAACCAGTATGAGTATTAAATTATTTGAGTATGACAATACAAATCCTGTGAAGCATTGTACAGAAGATGGCTATAGAATGAAAGTAAGAAATTCGACTGGTGAAGATTTAGTCATAAGAGGAGAAAATTATTCGGATAGAATAAATTTTGGCAGAAGAGATACGAAAAAATTTACTTCGCTCTTGAAGAAAAATTCGATATTAAAAATATATATCGCAGAAATAAGTCAATATAGCCGATCATCATATCAGGTTACTATCAATCCATCTGGATTTAAAGAGGCTTTGATTGAGTATAAATCGAAAGAAAAGTAATTTACCTTTTCCTTTGCAGATAAATTATTAACTCAAAAAAAATATTATTATGACTTATGAAATAGAATATGAAGGAGGACATCCTCAATGGGGTAGCCCTTGTAAGGCTTTTATTGAAATCGATAAATCTGGAAAATGTGTTAAACTGAATCCTCGTGGGTTTTTGAATATTAATAAACCATTAACCATTGAGAAAACTAATATTGTAGATGTTACTTTTGAGAAAGCAGGCACAAGGTCGGCTGGAAAAACAGTAGCTGGAGCTTTAATAGGTGGAGTCTTAACTGGAGGCGTTGGGCTTTTATTAGGTGGTGCGTTAGGAGCAAGAAAAAAGAATTTATCTGAATTATATATCCATTTCAACTACAATGATCGTATTTTTATAATTGTACTAAAAACGGGGAAACGTACTGAAAGTATATATTCTGCAATAAATAGTTTATTTGTTTGAAAATTATCCCCTTTTTTCTTGCAAATCAAAAATTCATTCTTACATTTGCAAAGCTAAATAACAAATTTTCAATTGAGCGGATATAATCCGCCACTTTTTCAAGGGGCTTTTTTTACGCCCAAAAATTTCAATACATAAGTAAAAGCTTTGGTTCAGTAGTGAACCATCAAAAAGCGGCTACCATCCCAAATCTTTGTTTTTCGAGTTCGCTCGTTGAAAATTGGTTGTTTAGCGACAGGGATAGGTAGCCGTCTCTTTTTTGCTACCCACGGATAAGAAGTCGTGATTTACTTCTTAAAGCTAAACAACCAATTTTTATGAAAACAAATGCAATCGCAACGATCAACAACGTTGCCATCGTCGTAATCGACGAGAAAGAAAAAATGGTGCCAATCCGTCCAATCTGCGACATTCTAGGCATTGATTCAAAAGCCCAAAGAGACCGTATCGAAAGAGATGAAATTTTAAAGTCAGTTGGGGTCATGATGACCTCGACTGGAGCAGATGGAAAAGAGTATGAAATGCTTTGTATTCCCTTCAAATTTGTATTCGGTTGGTTATTCTCTATCGACACATTGAGAGTGAACGCCGAAGCGAAAGAAAGTGTGATCCGCTACAAACTGGAGTGCTACGATGCACTCTACAACTACTTCACCGAGCCAAACACGTTCTTGGCACAAAAGCAGATATTGATCGACAACAAAATGCGGAAGTACGACAGTGCCAAAGATGGCTTCAAGAATGCTAAGTACATTATGGACGATGCCCGCAAGGAGTTTGACCTCGTGCGCCACTACACCATCGACGAATGGCGGGCTAACAGCCATCAGTTTGTATTGTCGTTTACCGAGCTAGAGGAAGGAGGCGTTGTGCTATGAGAACTATCCTTATGAACTCGGCAAGCGTAGAAAAATCCGCCCCTGCCATCTCAAAAGTGAAAAGTATAGCTGTCGCTAAACTGCAATACATAGCTGTTGTTGTCGCCCTGACAGGCGGCATCATCATGGCTAATGCACCCGAAACGGATACCACACAACCGCTGATCGGTTGCGGTCTTATCTTGGTAGCTGCTGCAATGTCTTTTTTGAAAGGAGGCGCACAATGAAAACGCTAGTGATAGATGGGATACCGCTAACGCCAGCGGCACTCGCAGCCTTGAATACGCTGATAGTAAGTGGAGCTAATGAAGGCTATATCGGGTATTTGGATGAAATCCGAAAATTTCTGCTGTCGGACGAACTGTTTGATACCGATGCCAAGAAAGCTAAGGCGTATGGTATGCTCTACAACATAGAAGAGATGCGAGATACATTTGTACAACTTCAAAATCCCGAACGATGAGCGCGCTCCTAATCTATAAGGTAGAAACTACCACACTAAAGGAAGCCCTCACTGTGGCGTATGAGCAACAGATAATCACAGGAATGCAGCCCGAATATATCGAAACGGACTATCTGCACCGCTATCGCTACGACTCGGCAGCTGCCTATCGGGTGATGACAGGATATGACACCGAGCAGAAGTATAGAGAGAAGTATCAGGTTTAGGTATCCCTATCGGTATACCTAACTATCAAAAATTTAAGAACGCATCTGTCGGGTAAATTAACAGGGATTAATTTTGAGCAACCTCGGATGCTTTTATTTGAAAATAATTATATTTGTAAAATAAATGAAATCAATATGAGAATACTTGCAAAATTAGTCACTGAAATTAGTGATGAGAATGCTATTAAAGGTGCAATGATAACATCATTTTCGGAGCACATTGCAGAAAAAGGGTTAATTAATGTTCGCGCTACTCCTTGTATAGATAACCGTACAGAATATAGAATGAAGCCTTTATATGTTATTACATTGGATGAATTTGATACTGTTTTTTCAATCATAGAAAAATATCAAAATAATCCGATCGAACTTGCTCGTCATATAAAAGAACTTTTGATTGGTGGGGTTGAATCTGATGACACCAGTTTAAATCGAATTGATAAGATTAATTTGCTATGTAGTGAAATAGAGAAAAGAAGTTCTATGATGTTCGGTGATGCGGTAGAAATTTTCATGAATAATAATGTTCCTCGGTCCATGGAAATGGATGTTTACAACACTATAGTAGAGGATGCTAACAAAGGATATCGAAAAGAGGAAATAGATGCTATTGTCCATATGATGGTAAAAAAATATACAACCAATCAGTTATATCATAATATGTGAATTTAACTATCTGATCTTTAAGCCTAAGTCAAAAATAAATATTATCATCTTCCTGACATCAGGAAAACGATATAACAGTAAAAAAGCCCCACCGCAATCTTGCAGTGGGGCTTTTTTGTCTCTTCTAATAAATCGTTGTCCTTTTTCTACGGACCTTATCCGCCTACTTTTACATAAAAAAAGGAGATGACCCATCTACAACTATCAGGCACGCACGATTCGTGCGCTTATCTATCTGGCGAAAGTGCACTATTGGCGCGATTATTCGCTCCGTTTTGCGTGTGCCAAAGCAAAACGATAGCCGAGCAATTGGCAGCCGGAGTGCGAGCGTTCGACATTCGCTGCAAAATATATAAAGGTGAAGTGTGGTGCTACCACGGTATAGCACGCTTCAATCGTCTGCAGACGGTACTTGCCGAGTTGGCTTATTTTTTGAAAACCAATCACTCCATTATTTTGATAGGCTTTGGGCGCGAAGATCGCGGAGCGTTGCTCTTGAAATACTCAGACCAACAGCTGTGGGATGCTATTGTGCTAACGGCTTACTCCGTAGGGTTGTCTCTGCAACCGCTCGACGACAATCAACAGCAGATAGATGGCTGCTATGTGACAGGTTTTTACCGCATGAAAATAGATTTCGGATTGAATTATAAGGGCACAGGTGTGTCGGTGAAAAACTACGGCTGCTCAGCTTCAGGAGTGCTGGAGTCGGTGAACCGACTGCTTGAGTATCGCTGGAGCGAAAACTTGAACTTCATCTATACGAATAGCCCGGGCGGATTGATACCACTGCCTAGGCGTTGGGCAAAGTTGTTTAACGCAACGGCTGCCAAGTACATAGCTGGTAGACCGTGCATCTGGTACCGCGATTTTGTATGACAGTGTATGAAGCCATAGCCGAGATGCGCCGCTTGACGGACAGACGAGAATCGTTTTCGTTTTCCTACATGAGCTATTCGATGGATCGCAAGAAATCGAGCGGAATAGTGACCGTGCCCCGAGCGATACTACGGGCACAGATGACCAAAGAGACGAATAAATTTGCCGATTACCTGTTGAACTATTTCGATTTAAACCTGATGGAAAACCGAGTATGTTGGCAACCACTGATAATGACTTTCAATAACGAACCATTGGAATTGACTTATGGAAGAGAAAAAAAATGAGAAATCAGTCACCAAAGTAGGTGATATGAATTTTGTGAAAACAAGTGTCGGCACGTTTGGCGTGTATCTGGCCGACTCGATGACGAGTTACTTGGCAACAGGCGACCAATACGAGTTGTTCCCAACCACAGTTGCCGGACAAAGAGTAGCATCGTGGGGCGACGATAATAACCTACCTGCTAACATTCGTAACTTGCTAGAACGAAACCATCTCGCACCAGGTATTCTCGACCGAGAAATCGGATTAACTTGGGGGCAAGGTCCACACCTCTATTCGGTGGAAGTGACTGATAATGAAATTCAGCGTAAATGGGTGATGGATGATGAAATACAAGCATGGCTCGACTCGTGGGACTACAAGCAATTTATCCGCGATTGCATGACCGAATACAAATATCTGCGTGGCGAATTTGTGAAGTATTATCCTGCCAAACGGGTACGCATTGGCGAACCGTGGATTAACAAACTCGAATGCATTCACTCTACTCGATGCCGATTGCTGTGGCCAGACTCGGGAGAGATGAAAGACGTGAATCAAATCATCTACGGCAATTTCGAAACCTATCTGGGCGGATTCTCTATTTATCCGAAATTCGATAAATACGTCGATTTGAAAGGTCAAATTAGCATTGGGTATCACAACTTCCGGAGCTTTGCGCGTGAGTTCTACTCGCTGCCTTCGTTCTTCGGAGCAATACCCTGGATTAAACGATCAAACGATATCCCCGAAATTATCGCTTACCTGACCGACAATATGATAGCCGCGGCTTATCACGTACACGAACCACAAGGTTATTGGGAAAAAAAACGCGACAGACTGATGCAAGAATTTACCGAAGCCACGCAATCGGAAATTGATGCTAAACTGGATGATTTGCGCGATGAAGTGATTACCCAAATTGCGAACGTGCTGGCAGGAAAGCACAACGTGGGTAAATTCTTTACGTCGGTAGATTTCTACGATGAAGATGGAAATCTATGCCAATGGAAGATAGAACCTGTGCAAATGAACATCAAAGACTACATCGAGGCACAAACAAAAATATCGACCATTGCCGAAAGTGCAACCACATCGGGCATCGGATTGCACCCGTCGTTGTCGAATATCATCATCGGTGGACAGTTGAATAGCGGTAGTCAGCTACTCTATGCGCTCAAGCTTTACCTATCGAGCGATACCAGCATACCTGAGGAAGTAATACTTGACCCGATAAACATTGCTTTGAAAATCAATTTCCCAACGAAGAATTTGCGAATGGGATTTTATCATCAAGTGGTGATGACGGAATCGAATGTGAATCCAGCAGACAGGGTGGCTGCGAAAGCATGAAAGAAAGCGAGGAATTGTAAATGATTAAAATGTAAATGATTATGTTATTCAACAAAACAAATAATGGCTCTGCAGAGCTTCGTTCGTTGACCGGAAACTATTTTGCCAATAACAATTATGAAAAGGTAAAAGGCGATATCGAATTTGCCACCGACGAATTGGCAAAAATTGTAGGCTATGCAGTAGTGACGAAAGCCGCTACAGATTATGAAGCCGGTACGGCTAATGAGTTGATTCGCTATGTGCAAATGCCGATTGCCTATCTGGCAACGATGAACATGTATCGCAAAAACGATGTGAGCCACGAAGATGGTGGGCGCAAAGTGAAGATAGCCGCTGAAGGAGAGAAATCGCCTTGGGAGTGGCAGATCGAACGGGATGATGCCATGCTCACCGAAATGTACTACAAAAGCGTAGACCGATTGATTGATTATTTGGAGCGCGAAAATATAGAGCAATGGACTAGCTCAGAACTCAGACTGGCAGCCCAAAAACAATTTATAAAATCGGCAACAGAATTCAACGAATATTTCCCTATCGACAATAGCAGCCGCATATTTGTGATGCTGTCGCCATTCATTCGCGAAGCCGAACGTATGTATATAAAACCAGCTCTGGGCAATGATTATCTGCGATTGAGAAACGGAGCAGAATTGTCGGAAGCTGACATTGAATTATTGACGTACATCCGTCCACCGATTGCACTACTTGCCATCAGTATTGCCATCAAACGACTGGCATTATCGGTCTTTCCGTTTGGCGTGATTCAGCGCATCATAGCCAAAAACCATACCATGAGCGCGGGTGATCCGCCAACATTCGAGATGCTCGATAAAGTAGCAGATTGGTTTGAAGATGATGCCGAAGAGATGATTGAGTGGGCAAAACGAGTACGCAATGGATTTCCTGAAGCGCGATTAGTTCCCAAAAATAGTGTTGACAACAAATTTTTCAGAGTATGAGCCTGACGATTGTGCAAATGCCTATCAGTCCATCTTATAGCTCGATGGTGCGTGATATAATTGTTTCGTCAACAGGCGATGTAACCTTTGAATTGAAACTGGGCAGTGTGAGTATCTTGAGCGAAATCTACACGCCAGATGCTCAAGGCATGGTGTTTATCCGCAATATCGGGAAAGTCTGCCGCAACTATCTGCAAGGAAAAGTTTTACAAGCAAATGGCTTGCAGAATGATATAGTTAAAACATTTACAGCCATAATTAACGGCGGAATACCCTTTAACTTTGAAGTGCAGCGATGTGATGCTTATATAAAAACAACGAGAGATATATTTACATCTGGCTCTTTACAACGATTTACGCATAAAGGTGGCATAGAGTTTTTGACAATGTATATGACATCTGAATACGTTTTCAATGTTGAATTATTGAAAATAGAAAATAATGAATTGGTTTCGAGAGACAGTACCATGTTTTTAACACCTCAAACAAGTGGATTCCAAACCATTACTACTTCATTCTGGTCCATACAATCTAAATACTCAAGTTGGGACTATACCAATACGGTCGGTTACAGAATCACTTGTGGTAATTGGCTATCGGTAGATTATATGCTCGACTACACCGATTATATTTCGATAAACTATTTTCTGTATAAAAACGTGTTTGGAGTGAGCGAAACACTGACCGTGGTGCCCGAGATAAAACACAAGCAAGCAGTGACCAATGAATTTGGATGGATCCACGACGAAAACAGAAAATTCAATGTTCGCCGAAATGATACCATCGAAGTGAATGTGGGTGCATTGCGTAATCAAGACGAGTACATCAGGCTACGCGAGATGTTTGGCTCAGATGAAGTTTACGTGTTTGACATCAGTAACAATGAATGGTTGCCCATCGTGATTACAGATATAAAAGATGAAAATCCGGAAACACTTTCATTGGTCAGCCCGATTGCATTCAGCTATCAGTTTGCCAAAGAAAAACACAACGTCAGACTATGAGCCGAATAATAGAATTCCCCGAAACGTGGGAGGAATTAACCCAAAAACAGGCTAATTTCATTTTCAAAAAGATATACGCCAATGTGATCACTCAGCGATGGGACGAAGATTCGTTTAGGCTATATGTAGCTGACTATTTGCTTGGCAGAAAATATTTTGCGCGCAACGAAAAACAGATTCAATATCGGCTATTGGTGCGCAGTTTAGCCGATTCGCTGACGTGGATGTTTGCCAAAGCAGAAGATGGAACGTTGAATATCAACTACGATACGCTTCACAACCATTTTCCTAAAGTCGGGAAAATGGTTGTTGCTAATATTCAAGACATCCGATTTGGCGAATATCGCCATGCAGTAGCCATCTATCATGCCTACAACGAAAGCCTTGGCGATGCTTCGCTGTTGGCTACCTTCGTGGGGATGCTTTATCGTCCGGCTAAAGAACCGTTCGACTCTAACAAAATGCAGCTTTACGAAAAAAGAGGCAAGAAAGTACCTGGTCATATTGCTTACTATATTTATCTGTGGTTTACTACACTCAATCGCTATCTGCTGACCGAAACATTCACCATCGACGGATGCGATGTATGTTTCTCTACCATATTCAAAAGCGATGGAGAACCCAGCAAAGGGCAAGATATCGGTTTGAATTCGATTCTATTCACTTTGGCAGACACAGGCACATTTGGCAATGCTGACCAGACGGATAAAGCACCGCTTTTCAGGGTGATGCTCAAGCTACTACACGACAAAAATAATGCTGACCAACTCAATAATTAAAACTGATTGATTATGATTTCACTTGCACAATTACAATCGTTTGCTGACCGTAGCATTGCCTATATCAACGAAGAAACGATTCACATAAACGATACTGCGCTGCTTGTGCCTGATGATAAGCTGGCAGTGAAGCGGCTGAAGGATAAATCGGGTATCGTGATGATGGTAAGGTTTCCGCAGACGGACACGAAAATATCGAGT
The DNA here is from genome assembly GCA_037139375.1 of Bacteroidales bacterium. Taxonomy (GTDB): domain Bacteria; phylum Bacteroidota; class Bacteroidia; order Bacteroidales; family UBA7332; genus CAXXIC01. The sequence goes on from JBAXGL010000033.1 coordinate 12,739, forward strand.
TACGATAATTTCAGCGAAGAAAACCTGATGTTGATATACATCATTGAAGCCTGGAGCGATGGTAACTTTACCGAACAGGAAGAGACTGATCGTTTCGATTATTTGCAATCGCTTATGAAATTGGCCAAAACATACATTATGGATAATCACAACCTGATGCGAGCCGATATTGAAAAAGGGTTCAGAACTGAATTTGAATATCAGCAATTTGGCAATTGGAATGGTGTATCTGTTTCGTTTTCGTTGAAAGATTATGAACTTTAAAATTTGCCAGATATGACCGAACTGTATATTGATGGCATTCCGGTAGTGCTGCCACCAAACTTTGAAATCACCGTCACCGAAGAGAATACCTTCTTGACCAAATCGGGCGAATATACCTACGATACCGAGTTATCGTTGATGAACGATACGAACGCACAGCTGTATCAACACATCAATAGGATGAACTCGACTGCGAGCTTTACGAAACGAAAAGCGATATTGATAGTCGACAACCGAGTGCTGCTCAATGGCATTGAAAACATATTGGAAATCACCAATAAAAGCGTGAAACTGCAACTGCTAAGTGGTAATGCTGAACTGAACTTTGTGGGCAGCAACCAAAAGGTGAGTGAACTGGATCTGGGCGAAGTGCCCACCATTGGACCCGACATGGCTCTGGATAGTTTATTGAAATTTTACGGACAAGGTGATTTTGTATTTGCACCACTTAAAACAGATAGTGCATACATTTTGAATCCCATTTCATATGCATACCGTACACATACAGATTCAAGTTACATTTTTTTTGATGATAACGCGGAATTTGTGCCACAACCTTATTTGATGTATTACGTCAACAAAATATGTGAAGTGTTGGGATTCAACGTGATGCAAAATGAACTTGAAGGAGATTTTATGGTAAAACGCCTTTACATCGTCAATACCATTCGCTCTACTTATTACAAAGACTTTCTGCCAACGGGGTGGAGCGTTTCTGATTTTATTACCGAAGTAGAGAAATTATTCAATGCCATATTTATTTTCGACCGATTGACGAAAAATTTGCGAATACTCAAGCGCACGACAAACTCGATAGAAAAAGTATATATCGAAGCTGCTAAAGATGATTTCACTGAAAGCATCGATACCACCAATAGCATCGAAGCATTAAGTTACGATTTTGTGGAATATAATTTGCCGTCCACCACGTATTATGAATATGCCAAACTAAATGACGATGCAAAATCGATGGCTGTAGTTACATGGCATTCCGATTTTGAAAGTTTAAAAGCAGCAATTGGAACTAATTGGGCATTGTACAATGATAAAAAAGGATTATTCCATGTGTCGGAAAGTGACAATTATTACATTGTCACCGAAAACAAACTCAAACTGGTAGATATATTCCGTTCAGTTGGAACAAAAACAAAGAATAATATTTTATTCAAAATTATTCCGGCACAAATTGTTACACATCAAATACCAATGTCAATCAATTATTATCCTGAGCATGAAGAACTTATAGGAGTACCACGTATTTTTGCTAAAACTTATACATTGCCGCTGGTTGCTGATAATATTACAAGTGAGGATCAAACTTTCCCTGAAATCATTGAGTCTGGTAAAAATAAGACTGTAAATAATAGTGATGTATTGCCAGTAGCCATATATTTCGGACTAAATGGCACAAGAGATTTAAACGGAGATTTACATTATGATCCAGTTATACCGCATCTTTATCCATATGCGCCATGGTCTCAGAATGACATCTACCTGCCATTTGGCGATAATCTTGAAAGAATCCATTACATCAAAGAAATAGAAGATGCTATTCGCAATAAGGCGATAGCTGAAGCTGCATTGCCTACAGTCAATCCATCTAGTTCTGAATTTGGAATGTATATGACGATGTTGAATGAAAGTAATGCTACAATCAATGATTTATCACCTTGGTTCAAGAAATTGACACTCCGACTTCCTGGGCAATATGGGTTGTATAATCGACTTTATTCAGGATCCACAACGGTAGAATCAAAGAAGAAATATGAAATAGATTTTTTAGCAAATAATCATCCTGATCCACGCGCTGAATTTATAATCAACAATAAATCGTTTATCTGCGAAAAACTAGAATATAAAATCACTTCTCGTGGATTCGATTCCACGGTGAAAGGGTATTTCTATCCAAAATTATAACTTGATATTATTAAACGAATTAATTCCTATCTGCTTATCGTCGTTATCGAGGTGGGTATAAATCAAAGTTTCACGAATATCGGAGTGTCCCATGATTTCCTTTAGGGTATAAACGTCTTTGGTTTTACGATAATATAAGGTGGCAAAGGTATGTCTTCCTGATGATGAAGATAGTTTTTTGTCAATTTCGGCTACAGCTGCAATCGATCGGATATTGTCGTTTATATTCTGATCTGCACAAATGTATGAGAATAGGAATCCAGTCTTTCTACCTCCAGCGATGTGGCGGATAAGTGCTTTGGCAGGCTTCGATAATGGCACTACAATAGCATCAGGCTTCGAGTTTCGGTTTTTGTAGCGAAAGTAGGTGAATGAACGACTGCCAATTTGCTCAATCTTCAGTTTGCGCGTGTCGGTGATGTGTAAGCTCGTCAAGCACTGGAATAAGAAAAACTGCAGAACGCTTTGCTTCATTTTGTCGAGCGTGCCTTCTTTGTATAACTCAATCAGGCTCACTAGCTCATGCTCGTCGAGATACACAGGCTTGCTTGCTTTTGAGTTTCGTTTTATCCGGATTTCTTCGAATGGGTTGCCGTCGATGTACTTCGCTTTCATCGCAGCTCGCACGTATTTCTTTATCGTCGCTAAATTTTTGTTGGTGGTCGATTCGGCATTTTCTTTTGTCTTGAGCAGATAAGTGCGATATTTCTTAATAAAATCTTCGTTGATGTCGTCGAAGTGTAGCTGTGGTGCATAGGCTTTCAATTTCTTTATCACCACATTATGCGTATTGAGTGTAGTGAATTCGATTTCTTTGGGATGGGATTTTTGATAAAACTTGATGAACTCGTAGAACGTTGGGAAATCGTCAGGCGTATTGTAAGCCTTCATGAATAGTGCTTTGGTGATGGGCTTATTACGCAACCGGAAACGAACCAGTATGTCGTTCACTCGTGCGCGAATCTGCTCTATCATCAGATTTTTATCACGATATTCTTTGTCGGAGCTTTTGATTTTACCACTTTTTGGGTTAAAATCATTCGGTGAACAGCTTATGCCGCACGGAATAGTGACCTTACTACGGTCGATATAGAAGTAGATTTGTAAAGGCGCCATGCCTTTTCGACCGATATATCGGTCATCTTGGTAAGTCGTTACTGTTGCCATTTGTTTTTTCCAGATACATTACTGATACAATTCGGAAACTGAACCATTCTGTAAGGACAAATGCAGACAATAATAGGAGTGTGTATTCCTTTGATTTATAAGCTTTTGAAAAATAACACACCAGTGTTATTTGGTGTGCTATTTTTGAAAAGAGGTTCCTGGCGGATTCGAACCGCCGTAGACGGTTTTGCAGACCGGTGCCTAAC
>JBAXGL010000034.1:0-16003 GCA_037139375.1 Bacteroidales bacterium
TTTTCTTGGTCGCCACCTGCAAAGTTGAAGCGCGACAAATAAGCACGTGCATTCAATTCGCGACCACCAAGTTTGATGGTTTCCACGCCACCAGAAATGATTTGATAAACTGTTTTGTTTGGATCAATGTCTTTGTGTGACTGATCGACGTACGAAACTTTCACTGTTTCACCTACTTCGAATGTTCCTTTGTCTGCCTTTTCCATCTCCATAATGAGGCGGAAGAGCGTGGTTTTACCCGCACCATTGGGACCAATAATTCCCACAATTCCATTTGGAGGAAGCATAAAGTTCAGATTATCAAACAATAGCTTTTCTCCATAAGCTTTCGTCACACCTTGTGCTTCGATAACTTTATTTCCCAAACGTGGTCCGTTTGGGATGTATATTTCGAGTTTCTCTTCGCGCTCTTTTTGGTCTTCGTTCAGCAACTTATCGTACGCTCCTAAACGTGCTTTTCCTTTTGCCTGACGAGCTTTCGGAGCCATGCGCACCCAATCCAACTCACGTTCAAGGGTTTTGCGGCGTTTGCTGGCTGTTTTCTCCTCTTGCTCCATGCGTTTGGTCTTTTGTTCTAACCATGAAGTGTAGTTTCCTTTCCAGGGAATACCTTCACCGCGGTCGAGTTCGAGAATCCAACCTGCCACGTGGTCGAGGAAGTAGCGGTCGTGGGTAATAGCAATAACTGTTCCGGCATATTGTTGCAAGTGTTGCTCCAACCAGTCTATAGATTCAGCATCGAGGTGGTTGGTAGGCTCATCGAGTAGAAGAATGTCGGGTTGTTGAAGCAACAACCGGCAAAGTGCCACACGGCGACGCTCTCCACCAGAGAGGTGTTTTACCGATTGATCTTCGGGTGGGCAGCGAAGTGCATCCATCGCACGTTCGAGTTTGTTATCGAGATTCCACGCATCTGTGGCATCGATTATGTCTTGTAATTCAGCTTGACGAGCAAACAGTTGGTCCATTTTGTCGCCATCTTCGTAATATTCTGGCAATCCAAATTTTTCGTTGATCTCTTCGTACTCTTTTAGTGTGTCTACAATTTCCTTAACACCTTCTTGCACAATCTCTTTCACCGTTTTGGTTTCGTCAAGGTGTGGTTCTTGCTCTAAATATCCGACAGAATATCCTGGAGAAAAGACTACTTCACCTTGGTACGATTTTTCAAGTCCAGCGATTATTTTCAGTAAAGTTGATTTTCCCGATCCATTCAGACCGATAATGCCGATTTTGGCACCGTAAAAGAAAGATAGGTAGATGTCTTTGAGAACTTGTTTTTGAGGTGGATATATTTTGCTTAATCCCACCATCGAGAAGATTACTTTTTTATCGTCTGCCATAAAGCTTATTCTGATGTTTTTTGAAGAAAATAATTTGATTTTTAAAAGAAAGGCAAATATAGAGATTTTCTATGAAATATGCTATTGCCCGATGCGTTGAATTTAAATAGAAAAGGGCATTTCAATTGAATGAAACGCCCTTTTGTGAGTGTAATTTTGACTTATATACTATCTGTAATTCTACATAATATAGTTTTTGAAGACTCTCGAAATGCCATCTTCAAGCGAAATTTTAGCCTTCCAACCCAAGGAAGTCAGTCTGCTGTTGTCCATCAGTTTACGAGGTGTGCCATCTGGTTTTGAACTGTCCCAGATTAGTTCACCTTGATAATTAGTGACTTTCTTGACGATTTCAGCTAACTCTTTAATAGTCAAATCAGTTCCACTGCCAACGTTGATGTGTGAAGGGATTTCGTTCGGAGCGTCATAATTTTGAAGGACAAACACCGAAGCATCCGCCATATCATCTACGTGAAGAAATTCGCGCTGAGGACTACCTGATCCCCAAAGTGTAACAGATTTATTATCAACGCCATATTTAGCAAGTATAGCGATAATTTCACTTTCAGACGATTTGCCTGAGATGCCTTCAACAGGTTTTTTGTCTAAATCTTTGTGTAAAGTGTTCCAATCGCCTTCTTGCAGACATTTACCAAGATACATTTTGCGTATTAAAGCAGGTAAAACGTGGCTTTTCTCCAAATCGTAGTTGTCGTTTTCGCCATACAAATTAGTTGGCATCACCGATACAAAGTTTGATCCATACTGCGAATGATACGCTTCACACATTTTGATACCCGCTATTTTAGCAATAGCATACGGTTCGTTTGTCGGTTCAAGAATGCCTGTTAGTAAATACTCTTCCTTGATTGGTTGAGGAGCCATACGAGGGTAGATGCACGAAGAACCTAGAAACAACAATTTCTTCACACCCACTTTGTATGCAGAGTGGATAACATTGTTTTGAATCATCAAATTTTCGTAGATGAACTGAGCTCGATAGACATTATTAGCCACAATGCCACCCACTTTCGCAGCAGCTAAAACCACATATTCAGGTTTTTCGGTTTCAAAAAACTGTTCCACATCCGCCTGATTAATCAGATTTAGCTCCTTAGAACGGCGGGTAATGATGTTGGTATAGCCAACATGTGTAAGGTTTCGCACAATAGCCGAACCTACCATGCCGAGATGCCCAGCTACATATATTTTTGCTGAATGGTCAATCATTTTACTCGAAATAGTTATTTGTACGGTATCCACCTTGACGAAGATATTCATCTTTTTTCATTAAGTGAATGTCACTTTTCATCATATCTTCAACAAGTCCTTGGAGATCGTATTCCGGTTTCCATCCCAAAACAGTTTTAGATTTAGTTGGATCTCCAATCAATAATTCAACCTCAGTTGGACGGAAATATTTTGGATCTACATGAACAACAGCTTTACCTTGTTGAGCTTTGAATCCAGCTAAACAGTCTTCGCTTACTCTTTCTATGAAAAGGTTCTCATCAATTGTGCCAATATATCCTTTTTCGTCAGCACCTTCACCTTTAAATTCGATTTCTACGCCAACATAGCCGAATGACTTTTTCACGAAATCACGAACCGTAGTTGTTACCCCTGTTGCAATTACATAGTCAGACGGTTTGTCTTGTTGTAGAATGAGGTACATTGCCCGGATATAATCTTTAGCATGACCCCAGTCTCGTTGTGAAGATAGATTTCCAAGGAATAAGTCACTTTGGAATCCGAGCGCAATTTTGCTGATTGCACGAGTGATTTTGCGGGTAACAAAAGTTTCGCCTCGTATAGGTGACTCGTGGTTGAAAAGAATACCATTACTTGCGTGCATATTGTAAGCTTCGCGGTAGTTGACGGTAATCCAATATGCATACATTTTTGCAGCAGCATAAGGGCTGCGTGGGTAGAATGGCGTAGATTCACGTTGAGGAATCTCTTGCACTAAACCATATAATTCAGAAGTAGAAGCTTGATAGATGCGTGTTTTTTCAATCAATCCTAACAAACGAACGGCTTCTAAAATTCGCAAAGTTCCAATTCCATCAGCATTTGCAGTGTATTCTGGTGTGTCGAAACTTACTTTTACGTGACTCATTGCTGCCAAGTTGTAAATTTCGTCAGGTTGTGTCTCTTGAATGATACGAGTCAAATTCATCGAATCAGTCAAATCGCCATAGTGAAGCACTAAATTACGATTTTCGATATGTGGATCTTGGTAAAGGTGATCGATTCGATCTGTGTTGAATGATGAGCTACGGCGTTTCAGTCCGTGAACAATGTATCCCTTTTTTAACAGAAATTCAGCAAGATAGGCTCCATCTTGACCAGTAATACCAGTGATTAGTGCAACTTTTGGCATAATATTGTAATTTAATGCAACAAAATTTATAGAATATTTTTGCAAATATAACAGCAATTGTGCTAAAATATTGCATTTTAAGAACATATTTCAGCATAGTTTTGTGTTTGCTGTGCTGAAATATTCTGATTCGGTATATTATTTAACGTAATGTTGTTAAATAGTTAAAATATAAATCATAAAAAGCCATGAATTTAAGTTTTTCAGCTTAAAAACATGGCTCTCAAATCTATAGAAACAGTTGATAATGATTATTCAATTACAACTAAAGTGTCGTTTTTTGAAACTTTATCGCCTGCTTTTACTCTTATTTCAACTACTTTTCCTGTAATAGGAGCAGCAACTTTATTTTGCATTTTCATCGCTTCGTGAATGAGTAAAATTTGGCCTTTTTTCACTGATTGGCCTTTTTTCACGTCAAGACTAAGGATGGTCCCTGGTAAAAATGCTCTGATTTCTCCTTCTGGCACTTTTTCCCAAATAGGACGGTTGATGAATTTTTTTGTCAATGTCGTTTTGTATTTTCGCGCAGTAACTGCAAATTCAACCAATTCTAACTCTTTTTTTTCTTGTTCCATTCTGGTTTTGTATTAGAAACAACTTATTTCAAAATAATCTCAATTCAAACGAGTTGTTCGAGATCAGAACGGAGGAATTCCGTGTTTTTTAATTGGACGAATTTCGTCTTTTGTGCGCGAAACATCCAATGTGTGGAGCAATAATTCGCGTGTCTCTTTTGGCTCAATCACAGCATCGATGAATCCGTTAGCTGCAGCTACATAAGGGTTTGCGAATTTTTCGACATACTCTTTTACTTTCAATTGGCGCATTTCGTCTGGGTTTTCTGCTTCCATAATTTCTTTACGGAAAATAATGTTTGCAGCACCTTCGGGTCCCATAACAGCGATTTCGGCACTTGGCAACGCAAATACAAAGTCAGCTCCAAGGTGACGGGAGTTCATAGCGATGTAACCACCACCGTAAGCTTTGCGCAGGATAACAGTGATTTTAGCCACTGTAGCTTCCGAATAAGCATATAGAACTTTCGCTCCGTGACGAATAACGCCCGCATGCTCTTGGTCCACACCTGGCAAATAACCTGGCATATCTTCTAAAGTTACAATAGGAATGTTAAACGCATCGCAATAACGAATGAAACGCGCCGCTTTGTCTGAGCTGTCGCAATCTAAAACACCTGCCAACACCATCGGTTGGTTAGCAACGAAACCGACTGTTTCGCCTTTCATTCGTGCAAAACCGATAACGATGTTTGCTGCAAAAAGCTCTTGAATTTCGAAGAAGTCAGAATCATCAACAATTGCACGCAATACGTCGCGTACGTCGTATGGTTGTTTTGGATCTGAAGGGATGATCTCTTCAATAGTTTTCTTGAAAAGTGGTTTTTTAGCAGCTAAAGCGGTAGCTTTTGTAGAGTTATTCCAAGGAATAAACGTAATCAGTTTTTTGATTTGGTCGAAACACTCTTGTTCGCTTTGTGCAAAGAAGTGTGCATTACCAGTGATTTCGGCATGAACACGTGCACCACCAAGATCTTCCATCGAAATTTCTTCTCCAATAACGGTTTTGATAACGCTTGGGCCAGTGATAAACATGTTTGAAATACCATCTACCACGAAAACGAAATCTGTCAACGCAGGTGAGTAAACTGCACCTCCGGCACAAGGGCCTAAGATAACAGAAATCTGTGGAATAACGCCTGATGCAATTGTGTTGCGGTAGAAAATCTCACCATAACCAGCCAATGCGCCAACACCCTCCTGAATACGAGCACCACCCGAATCGTTGATACCGATAATGGGCACTTTCATTTTCAGAGCGTGGTCCATAATTTTAGTGATTTTGCGAGCATGTTTCAGACCCAACGAACCCCCTTCAACAGTAAAGTCTTGAGCATAAATACAAATAGGAGCACCGTAGATTGTGCCAGTACCGGTGATTACTCCGTCTCCCGCCAACTCTTTTTTGTCCATTCCGAAGTCACGAACTTCGTGTTTGACAAACAAATCATACTCTTTGAAAGAATTCTTGTCCATCAACGCAAGAATACGCTGACGAGCTGTCATTTTACCTTTCGCCTCTTGTTTAGCGATTGCTGCTTCGCCTCCACCCATCTCGATGATGGCTTTCTTTTCGCGAAGAGCTAGGATGTTCTTCTTTAAACTTGTCATAATTTATTTTTGTTACAAAAATTGGTGTTAACGTTTCAAGGCGACAACCCGATAATCGGTGCTCGCTTTTCCTGATAAAATGCTGTTTAATTTGCCTTTAATCAGTTGTTTGCGGATAAGAGAAATGTGATCAATAAACATTTTTCCTTCGATATGGTCGTATTCGTGTTGGATTACACGTGCTGCATAGCCATCGAAAACTTCATCGTGTTCCACAAAGGTTTCGTCAAAATATTTGATTCTGATTTTGTTTTTTCGGGTCACATTTTCGTGAATGTGGGGTAGACTCAAACAGCCCTCTTCTAAAGATTCATCTTCACCCAAAAGTTCAACTATTTGAGCATTAATCATGGTATATTTACGATCTTTATATTCAGGAAATTTTTTACTAAAAGCAGTCAAGTCAATTACAAAAAGTCGAATACTTAATCCAATTTGAGGAGCTGCCAATCCAACACCATCGGCATAATACATTGTTTCCCACATATTTGCAAGTAATGTTTCAAATGCGGGATAATCTTTTGAGATATTTTCAGCCACTTTTCGTAAAATAGGCTGACCATATAAGTATACAGGAAGTTTCAATTCAAAAAAATTATGTTGTCTGATTCAGAATTATTTATATCTCTGTGATTCCAAATAGCTTTGTAAAATAATTACGGCGCTTATTTCGTCTACTAAAGCCTTATTTTGTCGATCTTTTTTCTTAAGGCCAGCATCTATCATTGCTTGGTGTGCTAGCATAGATGTGAAACGTTCATCGACCATTTCAACAGGAATAGTAGGAAAGGTCTTTTTCAACAAATGAACAAAAGGTTCGATGTATTTCATGCTTTCAGATGGTTGATTGTTCATCTGTTTTGCAGAACCAACAATGAATTTTTCAACAGATTCTTTTTCGATATAATTCTTCAAAAAATCAATCAATTCATTGCTTGGTACAGTGCATAAACCGTTGGCTATCAATTGCAATGTATCGGTTGCTGCCAATCCAGTGCGTTTTCTGCCATAATCAATTGAAATTATTCGACCCATAATTAGGCTACAAAGATAGTAAATAATTATAAAACAATGGTGATTGAGGTAAAAAGCTGGGCGATTTCTAAATACAGATTTTTATGAATTTCTGTTATATAACAGAAAAACCGGCAATTGATTAGAAAATCAATTGCCGGTTTTTAATCGTTAAGAGGGCTAAATCAATGGCATCCGCAGCCAGAGCCGCATCCTCCACCACCTCCATGAGAGTGGCTATGTTCGAACTCTTCTTCATCTTCGTGTGAGCCACAGCCGCCGCTTCCACAACTTCCGCAACCTCCTGATCCACAACCACCACCTGCGGTGAGTGCAGCTAATTCTACTTCAGTTGCATCTCGAACTTCTAATACTTCACCAATGAAATGTAGGGTTTCGCCTGCTAATGGATGATTGAAGTCAAGAACGACAACGTCTTCTTTTACTTCAACTACACTTGCGTTCATCCGGTTTCCCATATTGTCCATCATCGGAATAACATTTCCAGCAAAAATAACTTTGTCGTCAAAATTACCTTCTACTTCGAACATATTGCGTGGAAGATCCATTACGTGCTCGTCGTCATACTCTCCATAAGCATTTTCAGCTGGTATAACGAAATCGAATTTGCTGCCTACTTTGAGACCCGCAAGATTTTCTTCGAATGCTTCAAGCATTTGACCAGTTCCTGAAATAAATGTTAGGGGGGCTTCTTTGGTTGCTTTTTCCATCAACTCTGGAGTTTCTTCTTCTCCACCTACAAACAAATCATAAGTTGCAGCTACAAATTTTCCGGTTTTAATTTCCATATCGTCTTGCTTAGTGTTTCCTTTTCAGGAGATTATTAATTGAGAATTTTTTATTTTTAAACGGTTTTTGGTTTACTTACTCTAAATAACAAAGTAAAACCGATTTTGTTTCATTATTGGTGGCCACAAAAGTAGTTATAATATGTAAAAATAACTTCCAATAGTGCCTCTATACTAATTTATCACGAAGGAATTGCCCTGTATATGAGCTTTCGCAGCTTGCAACTTCCTCTGGTGTACCTATGCAGACAAGGTGTCCGCCGTTATTTCCTCCTTCTGGACCAAGATCGATAATGTGGTCTGCACATTTTATAATATCAAGGTTGTGTTCGATAATCATCACTGTGTGCCCCTTATCAATCAACGCATTAAATGCTTTCATTAACGTTTTAATATCGTGAAAATGCAATCCTGTGCTTGGTTCGTCGAATACAAAAATGGTAGGTTCGTGTTTTTCTCCGCTTAAGAATAGTGCCAATTTTACCCGCTGATTCTCACCACCCGAAAGGGTAGAGGAGGATTGCCCGAGTTTGATGTAACCTAAGCCCACGTCGAGCAGTGGTTGCAGACGCTTCACGATTTTTTTCTCGGTCGACCCATTTTGAGCTGCGAAAAACTCAATCGCTTCTCGAACTGTCAATTCGAGAATGTCGAAAATATTTTTCCCATGGTATTCTACATCCAACGTATCTTGTTTGAAACGTTTTCCGTGGCAAGCATCGCATTCGAGCACCAAATCTGCCATAAACTGCATTTCGACTGTAATTGTACCTTCGCCCTTGCACTCTTCGCATCGTCCACCTTCGACGTTGAATGAGAAATGTGCTGGAGTGAACCCTAATTGTTTCGACAATGGTTGGTCGGAGTATAGTTTTCGGATTTCGTCGTATGCTTTTAGGTAAGTGGCTGGATTTGAACGAGATGATTTGCCAATTGGGTTTTGGTCAACAAATTCAATTCCATTTATCAGATGTAAATCGCCACTCAATTCGTTGAAAATACCTGTTTTGTCGGTGTTGGCTTCGAAATGTTTACGTACCGCTTGGTAGAATACATCGCGTATCAACGATGATTTGCCCGAACCGCTCACACCAGTTATCAGCGTCAATGCATTTAGAGGGAATTTTACATCGATGCCCTTCAAATTGTTTTGTGCAACGCCTTTCAATTCGATGAAATTATTCCATTTGCGGCGGTGTTTGGGTATTTCGATTACCTCTTCGCCATTCAAATATTTAACTGTGTGACTATTTCCTGCGGAATGCAAATTGTTTGTGTCACCTTGGTAAACAACTTCTCCACCCAAACGTCCTGCATCGGGGCCAATATCGATAATATAGTCGGAAGCGCGAATGATTTCCTCGTCATGTTCGACAACGACCACTGTATTTCCCATTCTCTGGAGCTTTCGCAGTACGTTGATAAGCAAATCTGTGTCGCGCGAATGCAATCCTATACTTGGCTCATCTAGAATGTAAAGCGAACCAACCAACCCACTACCAAGCGAAGTTGATAGGTTAATTCGTTGACTTTCACCGCCCGATAGAGACGCCGAAAGTCGATTAAGAGTCAGATAACCTAATCCCACATCGAGTAGGAATTGTATTCGATTATTTATTTCAAGCAGTAATCTTTTGGCAATGATTTGATCGTGTTCGTCGAGTTCGAGTTTGTTGAAAAATTCTTTGAGTTCATTTATTGGCATTGTCACCAAATCCGTGATGACATGTTTGGCAATTTTTACGTTCATCGCCTGTGGTTTTAGTCGGCTGCCTTTGCAATCGGGGCAGGTGGTTTTGCCACGATAGCGCGCCAACATCACTCGGTATTGTATTTTGTATTGGTTCTCCTCGAGCATTCTGAAAAAGCTGTCGATGCCTTCGAAATACTCATTTCCTTTCCAAAGTAGCTCTTTTTCCTCGTTCGTTAATTGATAGTAGGGGCGATGAATTGGGAAATCGAAACGAATAGCATTGTGCACCAATTGCATTTTCCATTCGCTCATCTTTTCGCCTTTCCAGCATACCACTGCATCTTCGTAAACGGATAGTGCTTTGTTTGGAATAACTAAATCATCGTCGATCCCAATTACCTTGCCAAAGCCTTCGCATCGTGGACAAGCGCCAGCTGGACTGTTGAAGCTAAACATCAAATCGTTTGGCTCTTCGAATATCAATCCATCGGCTTCGAAGCGTTTCGAGAAACGAATCGCTTCTTCTGGTTCACCATAAAACTTGACCAAACAATTGCCGCGTCCTTCGAAAAATGCAGTTTCAACAGAATCTGTCAATCGACTAACCGTGTCAGAATCATTAGAGGCAGAAAGTCGGTCAATCAAAAGCAACATATCTTCGTGATGAAGCAGTTTTTTGTTTTTTAGCACATCTTCAATACGGTGAAAACTGTCTTCGATTTCCACGCGGTTGAATCCTTGTTTCATCAAGATATCAAGATGAACTTTCATATCGCGCTCTTCGGGCAAATGTATTTCGCAGAAAATTGCTAATCGAGTACCAGTGGGGTATGTGAGCATTTTTTCGACAACGTCTTCTGCCGAATGTTTTTTTACAAATTGACCTGAAACAGGTGATATTGTTTTGCCAATTCGTGCAAATAGGAGTCGTAAATAATCGTATATTTCGGTAGAGGTACCAACCGTTGACCGCGGATTTCGCGTGTTTACCTTTTGTTGAATAGCGATTGCCGGCGGAATGCCTTTGATATAGTCACACTCAGGTTTGCTCATTCTCCCCAAAAACTGTCGGGCATAAGAAGATAATGATTCCACATAGCGGCGTTGGCCTTCTGCATAAAGTGTATCGAAAGCCAATGATGACTTCCCTGATCCCGACAAACCAGTTATGACGATGAATTTGTTTCGTGGAATTTCGATGTCAATATTTTTTAAATTGTTGACACGAGCACCTTTGATGTATATTGACTTCTTTTCAGACATAATTGGCTTTCAAAAAATGAATTTGCAAAGGTACGCTATAATTTCCATTTTGTAAATAGAAGTCTGTGGCTATAATTCTCTAATAGGTTAAATTTTATTACAAGTTTTAGAGTAGATTGAAAGAGATTCAATGAACGAAAAAGGCTCAAACGAAGTCTATATACGACATTGTTTGAGCCTATTATTATGCAGGATTCAATTATTTCATTTCAGGAATACTACGTATGATTCGTCCTTTCAATGGTTGTTCTATAATGATAGGTACCAATTCCTCAATGACAGAACTGGTGTCAAGATTCAGCGCTTTTACATCATTAATACTCATTCCTCTGATTGAATTGTGAATACTCATAATGAAGTTTTCATGCGGTGGTAATTTGTAATCGTTAGTCAACACACGGTCGAGATTGATAAACAGAAAATCAGCCGGAATTTCATGCTTTTTAAGCGATTCGTATGGGCTAAGCAGATTTATTTCGCCACTTTTCACTAAATCATCCAACACCTCATGGAAATAGAGGTTTATGCGACGCTCAACCTTAAAACCAAGCTTGAAATCAATCTTTATCAATACACCAGGGATGATATGATGAACCTGATATTCAAACGTATCGGGTGTATCCAAACTATCGATGTGTAAAAACCAATAGATGTCGGCACGTTTCGGTTGTTTGTTGAAAATTGAATAGATTATTTTCGATTCAATCTGTTTTAGCCTATTTGCTTTTGTAATATAAACCAAATTAGAACTCATTTTTGGGATAGAGGTGTCTTTGCTCAGTTCGCTAAACAACTCTTTGTATTTGTTCAAATTTACATACGTTATGTAACGATTTTTGATTCTTCTACCGAAATACCAGCCATACATTATGATAAAAAAGAGCAAAGCGAGCATAATGCTGAACCAACCTCCATTCGCAAATTTATTCATGTTGGCAACTAAAAACATCGATTCAACAATTAAAAATAGTGTCACAACAAATAAATGGAGTATTCGATTCATTTTTACCGACTTCAGATAGCCATTCAACAAAAGTGTTGTCATAATCATAGTTATCGAAATGGATAATCCGTAAGCGGCTTCCATCTTTTCAGATTTACCGAAGAAGATAACAGCTACTGAACAAGCGATCCACAAGAACCAGTTTACAAATGGAATATATACTTGTCCTTTGATTGTGGTTGGATAGGAAATCTTAATTTTTGGCCAAAAATTGAGCGATGCTGCTTCACCAATCAGCGTGTAAGAACCGCTTATTAATGCTTGGCTGGCAATCACTGCCGCAGCAGTTGATAATATGACGCCTGGTAATAAAAACCAATCGGGCATGATGGCGAAGAATGGGTTTGCATCTTTTGCTTCCAGGGCATGATTCATAATCCAAGCACCTTGTCCGAAATAGTTTAATACGAGCGTTAATTTGACGAAAACCCAAGTGATGCGAATGTTCTTAATTCCACAATGTCCTAAGTCAGAATAAAGTGCTTCTGCGCCAGTTGTGGCAAGAAAAACAGCACCAAGTAAAAGAATTCCACTAGGATATTGTGTAAGCAAATCAAATGCGTATTTAGGATTGAGAGCCAATAGTATTTGAGGATGTGTTGTAATTTGATTTACACCCAATATACCTAATGTAAGAAACCAGATAAACATCACAGGTCCGAAGGATTTACCAACAAAGTTGCTGCCAAATTGTTGCATAAAAAAGAGTGAAGAGAGGATGATTAAGACAAGAGGCACTACTGGTATATTTGTATATAATAGTTGAAGCCCTTCAACTGCTGACGTAACAGTAATCGCCGGAGTGATTACCCCATCTGCAAGTAGTGCGCCACCGCCTATCATGGTCAAAATGGCCAGTTGAACAGATTTCTTTTTGATTAATGCGAACAGAGCGAATATACCACCTTCACCATGGTTGTCAGCACGCAGAGTGATTGTTACATATTTTAATGAAGTTTGAAGAGTAAGAGTCCAGAAAACACACGAAATTGCACCATACACAAGCAATTGATTCACATCTTTAGCCCCAGCCAAAATAGCTTTTACAACATACAATGGGCTTGTTCCTATATCTCCGTAAACAATACCTAATGTGACGACCAAACCAGCAAAGGTGATTTTATTTATTGCGCCGGATGTTTTTTCTGTAATCATTTGCTCTGCTGTTTATATAGTTTTCTTTCCAAAAAAGCGTGCAAATATAATAGTAAGTTTTATAATTTAGTGCCTTATAATCAAATAAAATATGGAAATTTATGAAAATGGTTTTCCAACTAGGACTGATTCTGTTTTTTAGGTTTGTGTATATAATGTTGTTCTGATTTGCAAATAAAAAACGGTTCAACCTTGCTAAAAACAAGACTGAACCGCCAATTGTATGTTTGGAAATTACAATACAGCCAAAGCTGCTTCGTAGTTAGGCTCTTCTACTGTTTCAGAAACCAATTCGTTGTAGATTACTTTACCTTCTTCGTTAAGAACCACAACCGAACGTGCAAAAAGACCAGCTAATGGACCGTCAACGATTTGTACACCATAGTCAGCGCCAAATTTTGCATCGCGGAATGCAGATGCAGTTACCACGTTTTCGATACCTTCTGTAGTGCAGAAACGACCGCTTGCGAATGGAAGGTCTTTAGAGATGCCCAAAACCACCGTGTTTGATTTTTTTGCTGCTTCTACGTTGAATTTACGTACAGATGCTGCACAAACTGCAGTGTCTAAGCTTGGGAAGATGTTCAAAACAACTTTTTTGCCTTTCAAGTCAGCCAATGTTTGGTTACTAAGGTCATTTTTTACTAATTCGAATGCAGGAGCTGCGCTACCTACTGCTGGTAATTCACCTGCTGTGTTGAAAGGATTTCCTTTTAATGTTACTGTTGCCATAATTGCAATTAAAATTATTGATTGAATTGTAGAATAATATGTTTTATACCCAAATAACATTGCTGTTTGGGAATTGTTCGTTGAATGGTGTGAAATTTTTGTTACAAGTAATAAAAAAGCCGAATCTGTCAATCCGGCTTTCAGTTACTCAATTACTCAATTACTCAGTTAATTGTAATTATTTCACCCCAGTTCTTTTCAATAACGCATCAATCGTTGGTTCTTGACCACGGAAGCGTTTGTAGAGCACCATTGGATCTTCAGTGCCACCGTTTTGCAACACATTCTCGCGGAATGATTTGGCAACTTCTTTGTTGAAAATTCCTTTTTCCTTGAAAACCGAGAATGCATCAGCATCGAGCACTTCCGCCCATTTGTAGCTGTAGTAGCCCGCAGCGTAGCCGCCGGCGAAGATGTGATTAAATGCAGGGCTAATACCAACGCCATCAACCACAGGCATTATGCGAGTTTTGTCGCACGCCGATGTTTCAAAAGCAATTGCATCTCCGGTATAAGGCGTTTTCAAGGTGTGCCAAGCCATATCGAGGAATCCGAAGTTAAGCTGACGAAGCGAGAAATAGGCTACATTGAAATTGTGTGAATCTTTTATTTTTTGAATCAAGTCAGCGGGCATCTTTTCGCCGGTTTTGTAGTGTACCGCAAATTGATCTAAGAAATCTTTTTCGTTCAACCAATTTTCCATTATTTGCGAAGGTAATTCAACAAAATCGCGGTAAACATTTGTACCTGATAGCGATTCGTAAGTGCAATCGGTCAACATGCCATGCAGCGAATGACCAAATTCGTGAAGGAAGGTGTGCACTTCGTCATAAGAGAGCAATACAGGCTTAGAGGCTGTAGCTCGTGTGAAGTTCATCACCAAAGAGATGTGCGGACGCTCATCTTTGCCATTCACTTTGCGTTGCCCTTTGTATTCGGTCATCCAAGCGCCATTGCGCTTGCCTTCACGCGGGTGAAAATCGGTATAGAGCACTGCCATAAACTTATTGTTGGCATCATATACCTCAAACGCTTCAACTTCGGGATTATAAACAGGGATCTGTGTGTTCTTTTTGAATGTCAGACCATACAATTCGGTTGCCAGTCCAAAAACACCTTTCTTTACGTTTTCCAATTCAAAATAGGGGCGAAGCATCTCATCGTTGAGTTTGTATTTGGCGTCTTTCAGTTTTTCGCTGTAGAAAGACCAATCCCAAGGCATCAATGTCAGATTGTTCTTTTCTGTTGTATTGGCAAAATCCTGCACTTCTTTATATTCCTTTTCTGCAACAGGTTTGTATGCATCGAGTAGCTTATTGAGCAGGTTGTACACGTTTTCCTCATTTTTAGCCATTCGGTTTTTTAGTGCATAGGTAGCGTAATCTGGGTAACCCATCAATTGGGCAATTTGCATACGCAGCGTGGCTATATTCTTCACAACTTCTCGATTGTCGAACTCATTGCCATGCATACATTTGCTGTTATAGGCATGAAACAGTTTTTCTCGGAGGTCGCGTCGTTCGGCGTATTTCATGAAGGCAATATAACTTGGCGCCGATAGGTCGAATGCCCAACCTACTTGGTTTTTCTTTTTAGCTTTAAGTTCTGCTGCATCTATCACATCGGCTGGCAATCCTGCAAGTTCACTTTTATCAGTCAAAAGCATGATGTAACTGTTGGTCTCTTTTAATACATTTTGACCAAAAGTTACTGTTGCCTGCGAAAGGTTTGTACTCAATTTGCGGAATTTATCTTTGTCTTTTGTTGATAAGTTGGCACCGTTTTTCTCGAAACTGTCGAACGTGTTTTCTGTCAGTTTTTTCTGTTCAATTGTGAGATTAAGCTTTTCACGCTTTTCGTAGATAGTCTTCACGCGAGCAAAAAGTTTCTCATTGAGGTTGATGTTGTTGCTATGTTCAGTTAATTTAGGCGACAATTTTTGCGAAAGTTCCATCATAGAATCAGTACTTTCGGCACTATTCAGGTTGAAAAATATCGTACTTACATGTGAAAGTAACTCACCTGAATGTTCTAATGCTTCTATCGTGTTGGCAAAAGTCGGCTTCTGCTTATTGTTGCTGATCGATTCAACTTCGGAGGAATGAATTTTCATACCTTCTTCGAAAGCTGGTTCGAAGTGTTCGATTTTGATTTTGTCGAACGGTGCTGTGTCGAACGGGGTGGTTTGTTTTGTTAAAAACGGATTTGTAGCTTGTGTCATAGTTGCGCTAATAAATGCAATTGCTGTGATTAATAATTCTCTTTTCTTCATACTATCTCTTTTCAAAATGTTTAAACAGCAAAAATAGGGAAAATGATTTGCAGCACACCCTTTTTTGTGATTTTTATTGATTTAAGTCAATCAATTCCTATAAATAACAATTCATTTAAATGGTTATCCACCGCAACTCATTTCACC
>JBAXGL010000035.1:0-15761 GCA_037139375.1 Bacteroidales bacterium
TTGACATTCAACAAAAATAATTTCCGTTTGTGCGAAAGGGCTACAAAGATAATACCTTTTCTTAAAGTGACAAATAAAATTAGCGTGTTTTTTCAATTTACTTACAGATTTCACCATTGCAGTTCCTTTTTTTCATAGACCACTCTCATAATTAAGAATTTAAAGAATCTGAGTCAGAATGGTAACTTTTCAATTTTGACAAAAAAAAACAAACCGAATCATCGGTGAACCTACTTTTCATACTAATCACATCCTAACAATTAAGAAAGGAAGTATTAGCACAGAGAGTTATTGCTTAAGTAGTTTTCTGAATATTTGTATCCATTTAATCTATATTATTTTGTAATATTGCAAAATATTAATACCTTACATTTTTAAAATAGAAAGGTATTGTGAATTTTTTTAAACCAACACAACTTATGACTGAATTCAAAAAAACAATGGTTGCGCCATCTTTACTTTCCGCAAATTTCGGGAATTTGGAGAAAGATATAATGATGTTGAATGAGAGCGATGCAGATTATATTCACTTAGACATTATGGATGGCGTATTTGTTCCGAATATTTCTTTTGGATTTCCAGTACTTGAATACGTAAATAAACTAAGCAAGAAACCACTTGATGCACATTTAATGATTGTTGATCCAGGAAAATTTGTTCAGGAAGTAAAAAATATAGGAGCAGAGATAATGACAGTGCATTATGAAGCTTGCACACATCTTGATCGAACAATCGAACAAATCAAAGAGGCAGGTATGAAAGCTGGAGTGAGCCTCAATCCACACACGCCCGTGCATTTATTAGAAGAAATTATTGGCAAAATTGATTTATTACTTATAATGTCTGTCAATCCCGGATTTGGAAATCAGAAATTTATTCCTTATTCGTTGGATAAAGTACAGAAATTAAAAGAGCTTATCTTAAGAAAAGGAGCAAACACACTGATTGAAGTAGATGGAGGTGTGAATTTAGAAACGGGCAAACAGTTGGTTGATGCAGGTGCAGATATACTTGTGGCTGGCAGTTTTGTATTCAAATCGTCTGACCCACAAAAAACAATTTCATCCTTAAAAACCCTTTAAAAAATTATTTCGAAATGAAGTTGCCCACTATTCATCAAGTACCTTTTTTAAGGTTTCTACTTCCGATGATAGTGGGTATCGTCATATACAGTAGATTTTCGATGCTATGGATTGGTTATCTGTTTGCCTTTTTAGCATCGCTCTGTTTTTTTGTTTCGTATATTACTCAACAAAGCAGACACGCTTTTCGATTACGTTATTTGTTTGGAGTTGGTATTTTTCTCTCTTTTATTTTTATCGGATTCACTTTCACTCATTTACAAAATGAGAAGTCAAAATTCGATTTTCCAAGCAAAAGGAACTTGTACAATGCGGAAATAAAATCAGTACCTGAAGAAAAAGAGAAGAGCATTTACTGCCAATTGACTATATCTCATTGCGACAACCAAACAAAAGAGACACAAGCGAAAAAAATTATCGCATACATCCATAAAGATGTGCGAAGTTTACAGCTCAAACAAGGCGATTATCTCTTGATTTATATCGAGCCACAAGCATTGGTAAATGCAAATCGACCTGGAGGATTTGATTTTGCCGCGTATATGCAACGACAAGGCATTTCGTCAACAGCTTATATTGATTCGGCATATTGGAAAAAGCTCCCTAAAGAGCGAGCATTTAATCTTAATTATTTTGCATCCGATTTACAATCCAAAATCCTAACTATTTTTCGGTCGTTTCAATTCAAAGAGAATGAATTTGCATTATTAAGTGGCATTACGATTGGGTATCAGGATGCACTTACGATGGAGCAGAAAAGCAACTTCAGCGCGGTAGGTCTTTCGCATCTGATGGCTGTGAGTGGAATGCAAACGGCGATGATTTTTGCTATGTTTTGGTTTTTACTTGGTTTTATTCCTAAAAATTCACGGTTTTATCAACTAAAATATCTGGTCGTTATTCTGGCGCTATGGATATTCACTTACATTACAGGTCTTTCTGCGTCAGTGGTAAGAGCAAGCATTATGCTCACCGTATTGATGGTAAGTGGATTATTTAATAGACAAACAGTTACACTTAATTCTCTGGCTTTTGCTGCTTTTTGTTTGCTGCTTTACAACCCGCTTACGCTTTACGATATTGGATTTCAGCTAAGTTTTCTCGCCGTTTTATCCATTTTATTGACGCAGGATATTTTGAAAACCAGTTTTGAGAATATGCCTAAAGTTCCAAGGTATTTTGCGGAATTAGCAACCATGACATTGGCAGCACAATTAGCAACTTCGCCACTTAGTATTTTTTATTTTCACCAATTTCCATTATTGTTTCTGATTGTCAATCTCATTGTATTACCCTTTAACGGGTTTTTGGTTTATTTAGCTTGTCTCTGTACATTTTTGGTTGTCGTTGGAATTCCACATTTCTGGTTTGATAAATTATTACAATGGATGCTTTTTGGACTTGACAAAGTGACCGAAACTTTTGCCCAAGTGCCTTATGCTCAGATTCGAAATTTGAATCCGACCTCCTTTGAAATCCTTCTATTTTATATATTATTAGGCTGTATATTGCTTTTTGTGTACAAGAAACATTTCAAAATGGTTCTTTATGCACTGAGCACATTAGTCTGCATAGAAGGCACAATACTATTTGACAAACTAAATGAACGACAACAGAATCAGCTATTGATTTATAACCAATACGGGAAAAGTGTTATAGAATATCAGAAATCTGGCAAAACATACTTGAGCGACGGAACGAATCACGCCTTGGCATATGGTGGTAAACGAATCTTCGTTTTGGATAAAGACATCAGAAATATTGAAAACTGCCGTATTTTGAATTGTGATTATTTGATTCTCACCAAAGGATTCAAAGGAGATATTGAAAAGCTAAATTCACTATATAGTTACAAAGAGGTTATTTTTGACACTTCGTTGGGGCGATTTTATGCAAATAAATTAGGGAAAGATCTTGAAGAATTAAATTTATCATTTCATGATATGACCAAAAAAGGAGCATTTATTCAATCAATAAATCAATCTTTCTAGCTTCAAAATGCTCGATAAACGATGAAACGACCGTCCCTATGGAGCTGAATAGTGAAACCATCGCCCAAGGATTCATTCAACGTACCTTCCCACCACGACAGAAGTGAGCGATTTTCGATTGAATACTTCAAGCCAATAGTAGAAAGAGTAGATTCTGGAGTTAGCGAAAAAATGGAAACTTGCTGTGAAACGTATGACTCGAAGGTTGTGGTTTGAGTAATTGGAGTGAAAACTCCATAATCGGAAGCCATAACTACCTCATCTACTAGTGGTGCATAAGCTTGCAACAAGGATATATTACCCAATGTGTGGTCTTCGCGCAAACCGGTTGCCCCAAGAATAATTATTTTGCGCAATCCTTTCGAAAGACAAAAATGGACAGATTTGGTTAAATCATTCGAATTTTGGTCGGGCATGTGAATCATTCGTTCAGGATAACTCTCCTTCAGTTCGATGGGTGTGCTATCTAAATCACCAACAATAAAATCGGGAATGCGTCCGAAATCAACTAATTTTTGTGATGCGCCATCACTACAAACAACCAGTGGGATTCTCGTAATCAAATCTTGAATCTCTTTCCTTTGAGGGAAAAGGCCATCAGCCAAAATCGCAACATCAAAATCATTTTTCAACATCATTTTCAATCAATATGTTTAAATCGTTTCCATTTCAAGTATCCTACAACAGACAATACGCCATAGCAAAGATAAAGAAAAGCAGTAGGTTTTAAATCTTTATACATAAACAGATAAACGGATAATCCATTGACAAACATCCAAATAAACCATTGCTCTATCATTTTCCGAGTCAACATCCATGTAGCTACAAGACTCAAGGTAGTCACCACCGAATCACCGATAGGCACAGGAGAATCCGTATATTTTATCAGCACAAAATAAATAAACAAAAAAACAACAATCGTAAACATTGAAAGCAGAACCATCATTTTGCTTGTAATTGTTGTATAAGTCTGTTCTGAGATTTCTTTTTCAATGGAAGATTTATTCACTTTCCATATCCAAAATCCATAAACGCTTATGACGACGTAATAGAGATTTAGAAGAGCATCAGCATAAAACTTGCTTTGGAAAAAGACAAAAACATAGACAAACGATGAGATAAACCCAACTATCCACATCGACGATTTCTGTCGAATTTCGAGAAAAAGGTAGAGCAGTCCGGAGACGACTCCGAACCACTCTAACATATTGACCTCCCAAACCCCTCCCAAGTAGGAGCTTTAGAATTTGTCATTTTACAAACATCAATTAGCATAAACTGCTTTCTTTAAAGCCCTCTCTATTTAGTGAAGGGTGGGGTGGGTTTTATTAGAATCTTAATGAAAGACTTGCCAAGGCGTTGATTCCCGCTTGTGGATAGTAACCATCCATCGCTTTTCGTACACCGCCTTCGTAGTATGAATAGACCCAGGCATTGCTTTCGTATTTCACATCAAAAATATTATTAATCAACAGATTAATGCTGATTGATTTCACCCCATTCACCTCGAAAGTATGACCCAATCGAAGGTTATTGATAAAATATTGGTCAATTGAACGACTATCGTTGCCTGTGTTGTCGATGTATTGCTTTCCGACAAGGTTAGATTGCAACGCCAAATCAAATTTATCAAAAGTTGCGGTAAAAATGCTATTTGCCACTACATTTGGCGAAAAGGCAATCGGAGTAGTTCCCAGATAGTGCACTTCTTGACCTCCAGTATCCCAATTAGCTACATATTCGGTAAAATTCTTTATTTCGTTCTTGCTAAAAGTCACATTTCCATTCCATTTGAAACCGTCAGTAAACTTCACACCAGCCATCAACTCTACACCAGCGCGGTAGCTCTCAGCAATATTAGTGGTCAATGCCTCACCCACATTGTTGATTTGACCGTTTAAAATCAATTGATTTTTGTAATTCATAAAATAGAGATTCGCTCCAATCGAAAACGTCTGATTAGCAAAAGCATAACCAGCTTCGTAATCTACCAATTGTTCTGAAGTGGGAGTCTGACTTTTAAAAGCATCGGTATAGTTCGAACGAGTTGGTTCGCGATTTCCGACTGCTAAAGAGGCATAAGCCTGGCTATTGTTGTCGATTTGATAAAACAATCCAACCTTAGGATTGAAGAAGTTGAACGTTTTGTGAATATCAAGCAGCTGCATGGTGCTGGTGCTAGAGTCGTATTTATCATTCTGACCCTTTATGGTGTAGTCGATGTGACGATATTGCAAATCTGCATAAGCACTCAACCCCTTTGCCAACTCATAATTGGCTTTAGTGTAGATATTAGCATCCGATTTGTCACCTTTGCTACGGTAAAACTCTTGTCCATACGTATAATTAGGATCAACTACAAAATAATCTTTCACCCATAGATTTTTCCCAAAACTACTTCCAACATAGCGATTAGCACCACCACCAATTGTTGCGGACAATTTATTTTGTTGATAATTCAACGAAAACACTACTCCACCGAAATCATTATCCAACCATTTTTGTTGAATTCTGTCTCTTATTGAAACAGTATTGCCATTATAACTGAATGATTTTAATCCATAGTTTTCTAGCGTTTTGAAATTTTGAGCTTCTGATGTAGAATCTTTGTACTCTTCGTAATAACCAAAGCCTCTGGTGTAATGCAGTGCTGCATTAAGGTTCCAGCTCGAATTGAATACGTGCGTCAAAATCAATTGATAATGGTTTTGCGTATAATTGTCCGTTTGGTTATCGTAGTACTTGCCATTGCCCATATCACCTGCGGGATTGTAGGTTCTATTGGTAGCCAACGAATCTTTTGGCGTTCCATTCCACGCATGGTAGGTCTTTTCTTTTCCGCCAAACGTTACGAATTTCACCACCGTATTGTTGCTAAAGTAACCACCCTGTGCAAAATAGGAGTGCAAATCGGTTGTTGCACGGTCTACAAAGCCATCGGAATGGATGTTCGACAAACGTGCATCGAACGCCCAATGGTTGTTGATCAGCCCCGAACCGATTTTGAAAGTCGCTTTCGACGTGTTGAACGAACCATAGGCTCCGTTCACTTCGGTATAAGGTTTTGCCGAGATGTTTTCCGTTTTCATGTTCAGCGTAGCACCGAAAGCACCTGCACCGTTAGTCGAGGTACCCACCCCACGCTGAATTTGCATATCTTCTATAGACGATGCAAAGTCGGGCATATTTACCCAATAGACACCGTGCGACTCAGAGTCGTTGAGCGGAATGCCGTTGGTGGTGACATTCACACGGGTTGCGTCCGTACCACGAATGCGGAATCCGGTGTAACCTACGCCTGCGCCTGCATCGGAAGTAGCGACCAACGAGGGAGTTAACGACAACAGGAACGGAATGTCCTGACCAAAATTTTGCTTTTTCACATCTGCCTTGCCGACGTTGCTGTACGCCATCGGCGTTTTGCCTGCCGCACGGGTAGAGAGAACTTGAACTTCTTGCAGATGCACCACCCGAAGGCTGTCTTGCTTCTGCTGAGCAAACGAAGTGACACCGGCAAACAACATGCCGGAGAGTAGAATAATTTCCTTTTTCATTTAATTTTAATGATTAAGATTCTGAACCTCTAATAGTTAGAGTTTCGAGAAAACAGTTAAATAAAAAAGGGGTTTTTGATAAAGAGAAGAATACCAGAAAGGTCGTGCACTACCGTTTCTTGTTCCCTGCGACGGCATTATCCGCATCAGGTTCAATGGGTATAGTCTCAGCCTGACGATTGTCAAGCACCCCTAAGATTACGGCGCAAAGGTAATAAAAAAGTTAGAAACAATCCAAACCAGTAAAAAAGTTGACCGAGACAATAATCAGTCTCCTCTTTTGCTTTGCGCTGGTAATATAACAGCGAATGGCGGTAGATGTTCGCCCAACAATTTAATTTTACATAATGCGTTAAGAACCAATAAAACAACCGATTTTGACTAAACCGTACGACTTATTGGCGAATAAAAACCTTTTATCCGAAAACTTATAATATTTTTACTGCGATTTTATCTGAACTAAATTTTACGCTATGAAGAACTTGAAAATTTTACTGTTATTGAATATTCTATTTTCAACCGGAATAACATTCTCAGCAAATACTTTTATTCGCTGGGGAAGCACCGATTCTCCACTGAACGGACTCACCATTACTTGGAAAAATAGTGGAACCACCGACCAGATTAAGTGGGGGTTGACAAACACCTATGAGAAAGGAACCTTTACACCCGTTAAACGGACTGCTTACACCGGTTATTTTTTCGATTATCAGTTTCCGTCAATGACTGCCAACACCACCATTCATTATCAGATCTATGACTCATCAACATCGACCTGGAGTAGCGATTTGACTTACCATACCTCATCAAGCGACCCCACAACTAATTTTTCGTTTTTGGTGTTAGGTGACAGCCGTACCAATATGACAGTATGGAAAACGGTTGCAAACTTAGCAAAAACAAAAAACAGTGATTTTGGTCTTTTTTCGGGCGATGTAACAGAAAACTCTGGAATCGGAACAAACTGGGACAGTTGGTTTTCGAGTGGTACGAGCCTAATTAGTCAAAAAACGCTCTATCATTGTGAAGGAAATCACGATAGCAATGTCAATGGTAAAGAAACGGTATTCTTAAGCCAGTTTACTATGCCTGGCAACAAGCAATACTATACGTTTACGTACGGAAATGCTGTTTTTATAGTCCTTAACTCGGAAGTTCCGACTGATGCCACACAATTGAGTTGGCTAAAAACAACATTGGCTGCAAATGTGGATAAAACATGGAAAATTGTGATGTTTCACAAACCATTTTACACCATTGGCACCCATGCTGGAGAAATGGACAGCTATACTTCAACATGGTGGAAAGCTTTTGACGATGCTGGTGTAGATGTGATTTTTACTGGACACGATCACATGTATGAACGGTCGAAACCTATTAATCTAAATGTAAGCACGTCTGCTCCAGTGACAACTTATGGCAGTGGTGTTGGTCAGGGTAGATGCCAGATTGTGTGCGGAGGAGCAGGTGCGCCACTTTATACTGGCTCAATAACCAACATGATTGAGAAATACTCAAGCACTTACAATTTTTGCAAAATAGCGGTGAATGGCTCCACGCTTACAGACTCTACGTTCGACTCGACAGGGAAGCTAATAGATACATTTGTATTGAGCAAAACACCCACTGGAATTTCTGAATCAGTCGTTGTGTTTCATCAGATTGAAGTGATACCAAACCCCAATTATGGACAATTTCAACTAAAATATGTATCGGATTTGAAAGGGAAAATTATCGTTAAAATAATAGATTTAAATGGTAAAGTAATTAAAGAACTTGTTACCGATAAATTTGAATCCGAATTCAAATACGATTTCTCGTTGAGAAACTTGGCAAAAGGGCTTTACAATGCAGAAGTAATCGTAAAAAATCAAATAGACCATGCTTTGTTTATCGTAAAATAGACCTACCTAATTTGACAAAAAAAAAGGACAACCTCTATGAAGTTGTCCTTTTTTTAATCAGATGAAAATCGAAATTATTTAATCTCGATCTCTTCTTTTAGGTCTATTTCGTTTCTGTCGGAATCGATAAAACTGTATTCGAGGTATGCCAGACTTTGATTGGGAATAATTTTCAATCCAAAGCTGTATGAAAATCTCCATTTCCATTTCAATGAATAAAATCCGTAATTGACAAACGCTGCCACGTAAGGATGCAAATGAAGTGCAAAACTCTTGACCTTCAACTTATTAACCAAATAATCTACTTTACGTTCCAACATATCTGTAAACAAGATAGAGGGTTTTATTTCGCCCTTACCATAGCAGGTCGGGCAATTCTCCATCGTGTTGATATCCATATTCGGACGCACGCGCTGGCGTGTGATTTGCATCAATCCGAATTTTGTTAGAGGCAAAATGTTGTGTTTAGCGCGGTCTTTCGACATCGCTTCCCGCATCACTTCATAGATTTTCTGACGATTTTCGCCATCTTGCAAGTCAATAAAATCGACCACTATGATGCCGCCCATATCACGTAGGCGAAGTTGACGTGCTATTTCTATAGCAGCAGCCACATTTACGTCAGAGGCATTTTCTTCTTGTCCCTTGCCCGATTTCGAACGATTACCACTGTTCACATCAATCACATGAAGTGCTTCTGTGTGTTCAATAATCAGGTAAGCACCACTTTTGAAGGTAACTGTTTTTCCAAAAAGGGATTTAATCTGTTTGGTTACTCCAAAATTGTCGAAGATTGGGATATCACCCTCATAAAGCTTCACGATGCCCGCTTTCTCAGGCGCAATAATCTCGACATACTCTTTAATTTGAGTATAAACATCGGGATCGTTGACGTGAATATTTTGGAACGATGGGTTAAAAATATCCCGCAAAATAGCACCTGTGCGACTTGTTTCTTCGTATATCAACGATGGCATTTTAGCGCGTTGAAGTTTGGTGATGCTGTCTTCCCAACGTTTTACCAACATTTTAAGTTCCGCATCAAGTTCTTCGAGCTTTTTACCTTCGGCGACAGTGCGTACAATCACTCCGAAATTTTTTGGTTTCACGCTTTGAATCAGTTGTTTGAGGCGCGAACGCTCTTCAGACGTCTTGAGTTTTTGAGAAACCGACACTTTATCGGCAAATGGGATAAGAACCAAATATCTACCTGCGAATGATATTTCGGCAGTCAATCGTGGTCCTTTCGAAGAAATGGGCTCTTTGGTGATTTGCACCAAAATCTCTTGTCCCGATTTTAGAATATCGGAAATAGAACCCTCTTTGCTAATTTCGGGTTGTTGGGGTGATTTCGAGATAGATAGCGTTCTCTTTCTATCAGAAATAGTTTGTCTTAGAAATTTGTTTTGGGTGTTGAAGTGAGATCCCAAATCAAGGTAATGGAGAAAGGCATCTTTCTCGTATCCGACATCAACGAACGCAGCATTTAACCCAGGCATAAGTTTTTTAACCTTGCCCAGATATATATCACCTACGGAGAAAGATATATTTTGCGCCTCCTTTTGGAGTTCTACTAGACTTTTGTCTTCGAGAAACGCAATTGATACTTCCTGCGGAGTGACATCGAGGATGAGTTCGCTATTCACAATAATTTTGTTTTAAAAAAGGTGATAATACTATACACAAAGAACAAACTTAATAGAGAACTTCATTAAGTTTGTTCTTGTTATTCTTCCTGAAGAAGAGAAGTTATAGACTACTTATTTTTTCTTCTTGTGTCTATTTTTTCTCAGTCTTTTTTTACGCTTGTGCGTAGACATTTTATGTCTTTTTCTTTTTTTACCGCTAGGCATAGTTGTAATTTCTTTAAATTGTTAATAACCCGATTTTTTTCTTACTCGCCTTTTACCGTATCCATAAAAGTCTTCGCTGGCTTGAACGAAGGAATATTATGCTCTGGAATAACGATTGTTGTGTTTTTAGAGATGTTACGGGCAGTTTTTTCAGCTCTTTTTTTGATGATGTAGCTACCGAACCCTCTCAAATATACATTATCTCCTTTGGCTAAGGAGTCTTTTACTACTTCCATAAACGATTCAACTGTTGCCAAAACAGCTGCTTTCTCAATTCCCGTATTTTGGGAAATCTCGTTAACAATATCAGCTTTTGTCATATATTTAATTGATTAAAATGTATTCTCTCTTTGTAATAAAAAATTGGACTGCAAATATATAGCATTTTATTTAAACTGAAAACCCCCTGCCCAGTTTTTTTTTCAAAAACTGATATTTAATGCTTTTGTGTGTACTTTTGCATACAATTATAAGAAAAATGAGCGAACATAGAATTTCAAAATTAATCATAAAGTGGTATAATGAGTCGAAAAGGGAACTTCCTTGGCGAAATATCAGCGATCCGTATCGAATTTGGATATCTGAAATTATACTCCAACAAACTCGAGTAGAACAAGGTCTCGACTATTATCTTCGATTTATTGAACGATTCCCCAATGTTCAGTCGTTGGCAGAAGCCGAAGAAGATGAAGTGCTGAAATACTGGCAAGGCTTGGGATACTACAGTCGTGTTCGTAATCTTCATGCGGCAGCAAGGTCAATTGAAGTAGATTTCAAGGGAGTTTTTCCTAAAGAATATCATGAAGTGCGTCGGCTCAAAGGTGTGGGTGACTACACGGCAGCAGCCATTTGTTCTTTTGCATACAATATGCCTTACTCGGCTGTAGATGGCAATGTTTATCGGGTTTTATCACGGTTGTTTAATGTAGATTTGCCTATAGATGGAGGTAAAGGCAAGCGGTTATTTGCTGATTTGGCACAACAACTGCTTTCGAAAACCAATCCCGCAACTCACAATCAGGCGATGATGGAGTTTGGAGCCAGACAGTGTGTGCCCAAAAATCCGAATTGCGAGAAATGCCCTTTGCAAGAGATTTGCATGGCTTATTCGGATGGAACAATTGCCAAATTACCCGTAAAATTGCAGAAAACGACTGTCAAAAATCGGTATTTCAACTATTTTAGGATTCATTTGAAGGATAAAATCTATTTAAAAAAACGAACAGAAAATGATATTTGGAGAAACCTATACGAATTCCCATTAATTGAAACTGCCGAATCGCTAAATTTTGAACAACTCTCTCAAACAACCGAGTTTAAGAATCTATTTCATGAAATCGATCAGGTCGAAATAAGATTGATTGCCGCCGATGTAATCCATATTTTGTCGCATCGACGAATCTCTGCATCGTTCTACGAAGTCTATATTTCCAATCCGAATAAGACATTAAACGACTATCTTGAAATTATCGAATCTGATTTCGACCGCTATGCTGTTTCCCGACTGATACAGTTGTTGGTTACACATTGAGTCAAAAAAACAGGTAGAAAATGGCATATAATGTCATTTATCCAAAATTTGTGAAAATGGTTTAAATATTTTCAGCTTTTTTTCTTCAGAAATCACAAAATAAAATACCTTTGTAAAAACTCATACAAAAATGAGCCAGAAGTTGTGAAATAATAACGACGAATTAAACAAAGGAGCAAAAATTATATGGAGACCCGTACGAAATTGAGAATACTTGTTGCTGAGGACGACGAAGCCTCTGATTTGATGATTACACTAAAACTCAAAAAATTAGGACACGAAATACTTCATGCAGTGACTGGCTTAGAGGCAGTTGAGATTTGCACCAATGACAAAACTATAGATTTAGTATTGATGGACATAAAAATGCCAGGAATGGATGGATATCAAGCCACTCAAGCTATTAGAAAATTTGACCAAAATATCATCATTTTTGCGTTAACAGCCTATGGTTTAATTGGTGAAAAGGAAAAAGCATTAGAGTTTGGGTGCAACGATTACATACCAAAACCGATCAACTATTCGCTTTTGATGATGTTAATTCAAAAACATTGTTTCAAAGAATAATTATAAAATCATCAGTTGACCCAACAATCTGATCTTGTATAGAAAAGCGATTTAGGGTGCAAAATAATAATAAAACAATGCTTGTGTTTAGCCATAAATACAAGCATTGTTTTGTAAAATGAAGTTTCTATTTTTGTATTGATTAAACCTATGTACAAACATATTCATTCCATTCGAATAGAAGAGTATAATTACGATTTACCTGACGAGCGAATCGCAAAATTCCCATTGCAAATACGTGATGAGTCGAAATTATTAGTTTGGCAAAATGGGGCAATATCCGAAAAACTTTTTTGCACCTTACCTGCACTACTACCTCAAAATAGCTTGTTGGTTTTCAACAATACGCGAGTCATTCAGGCTCGTCTACATTTTCACAGAGAAAGTGGAGCAAAGATTGAAGTGTTTTGTTTAGAACCTGCTACACCTTCAGATTATGCTTTATCTTTTCAGTCTACTAAAACTTGTTCGTGGCATTGCATGGTGGGCAATCTCAAGAAATGGAAAGGTGACATTCTCAAACTTCGCATACCTTATTCAAGTGGTAATTTGGTGCTAACGGCTGAAAGGATGGGTACAAATGGCACCTCACAAATCGTTCGTTTCAGTTGGGATAACGACAGTGTAACATTCGCTCAAATTCTCGATTATGTAGGCGAATTGCCTTTACCGCCGTACCTTAATCGAGATACAGAAGAGGCTGATAAGAAAACTTATCAGACAGTGTATTCTAAAATTGAAGGTTCGGTAGCTGCTCCTACGGCTGGCTTACATTTCACAGAAAATGTGTTTGAAAATCTAAAGAATCGTGGAATTAAATGCGAGGAGTTAACCTTGCACGTTGGTGCCGGCACCTTTAAACCGGTGAAAACAGCCATCATTGGCGAACATGAGATGCACACCGAATATATATCGATCAGTAAGCAGCTTATTGACAGCTTAATGACAAATCGAACTGTCATAGCTGTTGGCACGACTTCTGTTCGCACACTGGAGAGTTTATATTATATCGGTTGTCTGCTTAGGGCACAGCCTAATGCTACAGCGGAGGAGCTGAAGGTGACTCAGTGGACGCCTTACAATCACAACTATTCCTTGTCGGTCGAAGAGTCTCTGAATGAAATACTACAATACTTCGACAGAAACCACTGCGATAAATTGCTCACCTCAACTCAAATCATGATTGCACCAGGATACACGTTCCGAATCGTGAAAGGAATTGTCACTAATTTTCATCAACCTTCGAGCACTTTACTATTGTTGGTTTCTGCTTTTGTTGACGGTAGTTGGCGTGAGATTTACGATTATGCTTTATTGAACAATTTCCGTTTTCTGAGTTATGGTGACAGTTCGTTATTGTTAAGAGAATAGTGGATTAATATTAAAAACAATTTATTTTCCTTTTTCCAGAATCAATTGAATTGTGGTACCCTGATCTTTTTCGGATTCAATTATAAAATCCCCTTCAGAAAGTTCAACCATTTTTTTGGCAATAATCAAACCCAATCCAGAGCCTTGTTGTTCCAATTTGTCTCGATCGAATTGCATATAGGCACCGATGTTATTGAGTTGTTCTTTGGTGAATCCTCGCCCTTTATCGGTGATTGATATGGTGTATTTTTGGTCATCGATTGATTTGCCCTCGATAATTATTTCACTATCTTGAGGTGAAAATCTAAACGCATTGTCTGATAATTCAAAAATAATTTTGTTTAAAAATGTTTCTGCAATATTTAGCGAATCTACTTTCTCAAGGTTGATTTTAAGTTGATTTTCGCGATTATACTTCTGAGCAACAGTTAATGCTGATTCTTCAACGGTTGGGTTTAAATGTTCGCCAATCATGATCTCTTTTTTGACATCGCTGAGTTGCAATTGCACATAAATCATATAGTTTTCGATTAACCGCAAAAGTCGATTTCCACTATGCAGAATCTCTTTTCCAATATCAGCCACCTCTTCTGTGGAGAGATTTTCTGCCATATCTTTCAGTAAGGTTCCAAAGCCAATAATGCCCGAAAGCGGGCTGCGAAGTTCGTGTGGCAGACGAGTGATGATGGTACGGCGAAGTGTTTCGAGAGCCTGTTCTTTTTCGTCGCTGATAGAGTCGAGCTTTTGAATTCGGGTTTCTAGGGCTTTGAGTAAGTCATTTCGTGTAAAAGGCTTAGTGACGTAGTCGTCTGCGCCCAACTCCATTCCCAATCGGATATTTTCGCGTTCAGACAATGCCGTCATAAAAATAAATGGTGTGAGTTTGGTGAGTTCATTGCCACGCAAACATCTCAATACCTCGATTCCATCCATCTCGGGCATCATAATATCTGATAGAATCAACATGGGTTGTTGCTCAAACGCCAATGCAATGCCTGACTTTCCGTTATCTGCCGAAATCACATCGAAACCTTCAAATTCGAGGATTTCGCTTATTTCTTCTCTCAGGGAGGGCTCGTCTTCGATGACGAGAATTTTTTTCTTTATCATATCGATGATTTGTAAATGTTGTCTCTTCTAATTTTCGCTAGTTATAGGTATATGCAATACAAATGTGCTACCTACATCTGGAGTACTTTCGAATGTAATATCTCCTCCGTGCATTTTAGCAGCTTCAAGTATAATGTTGAGACCTAAGCCATTGCCTTGTATCATTTTACTGTTTGACGCACGGAAGAATGGTGTGAAAAGCCGCTTTTGATCTGCTTTCGGAATACCAATACCGTGATCTTGAACGCTGAATAACATTTCGTTGTTTTCGATTTTCAGCTCGATGTGGATTGGCGTCGAACCATGAGAATATTTCGAAGCGTTTGACAACAGGTTGTTGAATGTTTGGCGCATCAATCGCAAATCCAAATTCAAATTCAGCGAAGTTAAATCACAAACAAATTCTACCGTATTCTGAAGTTGCTCTTCCTTAAACTCGGTAACTATCTCCTTACACAATGCCACTACATCGAGCGGATGAGGATTAAATTCCAGTTTTCCTTCCTGAATTTTTGATAACTGCATAACATCGTTCACGATGTTGGTCAGGAACAGCACATTTGATTTTATTTTCTGCAATTTAGCATCAATCTGATTTTCCTCCAATCTATGCCAATAGTTAATCAATGTGTCGTTTGTTATCAGAATGGATGCCAACGGCGTACGAAACTCATGCGATGCTGTTGCCACAAAACGTGATTTAATATCATTCAACTCGCGCTCTTTCTCGATATTTCTTCGTAAAGACTCTTCAAGCAGTTTTATCTCAGTGATGTCTGTGAGTGTGCCGATGAGTCG